>NZ_JASDDF010000001.1:0-215426 GCF_030407535.1 Pseudoalteromonas sp. APC 3224
GAGGCTTAACCATACAACGCCAAACGCGTTTTATGTGATAGTGAAACAAGCGAAGAAGTTAATAGACTAAAGTAGATACTGAAGACTTTATTATCAGAAATTCCAAATTTTAGTTAGTGCGTAGTGATACGGACTGACACCAAATTTGCTTGGTGACAATAGCGTTTTGGACCCACCTGACCCCATGCCGAACTCAGTAGTGAAACGAAACAGCGCCGATGATAGTGTAGCATTTGTTATGTGAAAGTAGGACATTACCAGGCTCCAAATAAGAGAAACCCGTTACAGCAATGTAGCGGGTTTTTTGCTGTTTGGGATTTAATAAAAATAGCCAAGACCCTATGCCGAACTCAGTAGTGAAACGAAACAGCTCGAAGGCGAGCCCCGACCAATGATAGTGTTGCATTTGTTATGTGAAAGTAGGACATTCTACTGCGTAGCGCACCGACTCCAAATACAAGAAAGCCCGATTCGAAAGAGTCGGGCTTTTTTACGTCTGCAGGAAAGTGAAAGTATCAGCCGTCAGCTATCAGCTGCACAGCGTTAACCAGGCAACCGTAGCGTGGGTTGAGTATCTAGAACCCCGCGGGCAAAATAACGCAACGTTAACCTCAGAGCCAACGCATCCCATTAAAAACATAAATGTACCTTGCTATGTGGCTCTCTAGCGCTGTAGGCACTACGATATTCTACTGCGTGGTCACTACGAAGGAACGCGCCGACGGCAAATATGTGCAAGCTCGAATCTAAATTTAGGTCTTTTGAAGGGTATATGGGCTGATAAAGTCATCAGTCCATATATTTAATAATCAGCGAGGTAGTTAGCTATTAGACAAGAATACAGTAAGTTTTTTACCTATTTTTAAGTGGTCGCTCGAAAGGTTATTCCATTGTTTGAGTTTATTAATACTTACTTTGTAATACTTAGCGATTTTCCATAAACTTTCGCCTGATTTAACCTGATGTTCAATTTGGGTATCGGCTAATTGAGGGAGCACAAGCTTTTGGCCAATTCTAATGGTGTTACTTTTTAGATCGTTAAACGCTTTGAGTTGGCTAATACCCACTTTGTAGCGTTTCGCTATAACACTTAAGCTATCGCCACGTTTTACTGTGTAGTGTTGCCACTGACTATAATCATTGGAATCAAGATTAGCGAGCATGTTTATAAATTGTGTTTGTTCAGCAACTGGAACAACAATGTGGGGTGCATCAATAATGGCAGGAAAGCGGATCACACCATGGTTTAAAGATTCAAGTTGCTGCCATTGCTTTTGGTTATCTAAAATGACAGCGCCATCAATAGGCAATACTGCAATTGTTGGGCTGTTTGAAATTGCAGGAAAGGCCATTTTTTTGCTTTTTAATAATTGTGCCGCAGCTAGTAATTTTGGCACGTACTGACTGGTTTGTTTAGGCAGTTTTAAATTAAAAAAATCAGTGGGCTTACCCTGCTTTTTATTATTTCTGATGGCTCGTTGTACACGGCCTTCACCTACGTTATAAGCCGCAATTGCATGATACCAATTGCCATCAAAGCACTTGTGTAAATACTCCATAAAATCCAGCGCAGCTCGGGTACTGTCTACTACGTCTTGACGCCCGTCATACCAAGGTGATATTTGCACTTTAAAATATTTAGCAATAGCAGGCGTTAGTTGCCACAACCCAGAGGCATGTTTATGTGAGTACGCACTGGCATCAAAGTCACTTTCAATCAACGGCATTAATGCCAACTCAATGGGTAACCCGCGTTTTTCGACTTCGTTTACAATATAGTAAAGGTAAGGCTCAGCACGGCGGCTAATTTCATCCATATAATTTGGATGAGTTAAATACCATGCAATGCGTTTTTGCACCGCCGGGTGGCTGGAATCAGCAAATGACAGCTGCGCCCTAATACGTTGCCATACATCATCAGGTTCTTTTGTGGTGAGTGGAGCTATTTGTGCAACATCTTCGTGCTGTTCACTAACAATTGTTTTGGGGTTAGCCTTAATTTCAGGGGGGGATGTTGGTGTATCGGTTGTGGTTTCACAGCCGGATAAAATAAACACTAATGGCAAAATGCGGATAAATCGATTTGAGAACACGTACTAAACTACTCCGAAAATATAAATGTGGCTAACCTAAAGCTGTTTAGCTTAACATAGGGTGAGCTAAAAATGACCGTCAAATGAATTAACCAAACACACACCTAAAACAGGCGCCTTGTGGTTTTGGTACATAAATTAAATCACCACCGTGGTTGAGCATTATTTGCCGAGAGAGGCTAAGGCCAATGCCGGAGCCTTGTTGCTTGGTGGTAAAAAATGGCACGAAGATCATATCTATCACATGCTCACTGATACCTGGGCCGTTGTCGTTGATTTCTATATAAAGTTGTTGGCTAGCGTTTTGCGCCAAGCTGATTTCGACCCTTGCTTGAGTGGCATTCTCAGTACTGTACTTTTGGTTACTCTTTAGTACTTCAAGTGCATTTTTTATTAAGTTTACTAATACTTGCTCTATTTGACTGCTATCAAGCATCACTAATTGCTGGCTTTGAATTGTAAGCTCCATATCTATTTGCAGTTCACGGGCTTGTTGTTGATGTAAAGCGACAATATGCGTTAGCATATCGGCTAAATTTGCCGGTGTTAAGTTGGGTTTAGGTAAGCTGCTAACTTGGCGAAAACGAGCAATAAAATCCCCTAAATGAGCGGTTCTTGATGCTAACGTGTTTAGCGCAAGTTGTAAGTCTTGTTTATCTTCAAGCTCATCAAAACATAGCTCTTGTGGCAGTAAATTGCTACAAGTATCAGCTAGCGATGAAAGTGGCGTAATAGAGTTAGCAATTTCGTGAGTGAGCACTTTAGTTAAGCGTTTATACGCTTGTTGTTCTTTAAGTTGTAACTGGTCGTGAATTGATTGTAGGCTCACTACACGACGAACTTTACCTTGAATTTCGGCGATACTAAGTTGAATTGAGAGAGTGTCGTGCTGCTCGCCATTTTGCCAGTAGGTGGTGCTGCGGATATTGTGTTCGGCGTTTAAAATTAACTCACCTACAGCCCCTAACTCATGTAAATGTCGAAAACTCTTCCCCAGCAATTTACTAACAGCCGGATTTGATTCGATCACCTCGCCGTTGTCATCACATACCATAACAGCTAAATCAACATGGATGAGCAAAGCTTGTAGAAACTGTGCTTGTTGCTCGGCATTAAAACGTGCCGTTTGCATTTGCGTTTTTACTTGTTCAAATTGCTTAAGCATTGGATGTTGTTGACCAAGCCCCAAGGTGCTGTCGCCATTGGCTAAGGCTCGGATCACCATTTCAGCTTGTTTTTGTTGGCGCTTAAACAGCGTAAAAATATGCGCTATTAATGACGCTGCGACTAGCATTATTAACAATGTCGTCGCTGAAAAACCATGCGTTTGTAATACATAACTAAGCAACGCACTTACACTTATAAGTGTGGTGATACTAAACGAAAGCAATAAATTAGCCCGCATAATTATAGCCCGTACTTTTCAAGGCGGCGGTACATGGCACCGCGAGTTAAACCCAGTGCTTTGGCTGCATGGCTAACATTACCTTGATGGTGCTTAAGTGCTGCGCGAACTGTGCGTTGTTCAAGTATGTCTAAATCAAAAGTGTCGTACTGCGCTACATTGTTTAAAACCTCCGCGTTTTGGGTATTCTCGTCAGTACTAACTGATGCTGAATTACCAACCACTGAGCTTATATCGAGTTTATCCCCTTCAGTTAATATAACCGCACGCTCTATTGCGTGGGCAAGCTCTCGCACATTACCTGGCCATGCGTATTGGCAAAGCGCACTCATATCATCATCGCTTATGGTTAAGCTGCGTTTATATTTTTGCGCAAAGTGTTTTAGGTAGTAATTAGCTAATAATGGAATGTCATCGCTGCGCTCCCGTAATGCCGGAAGGCGAATTTCAACGGTGTTTATCCGATACAATAAATCTTGACGAAAACGCCCCTCTGCGACGGCTTGATCAAGGTTGTCGTTAGTGGCGCAAATAAGGCGAATATCTATATCAACGGCTTTACTGCTGCCAACGGGCGTTATTTGTCTATTTTGCAGTGCAGCCAGTAATTTGGCTTGATGCTCTAAGGGTAAATTACCCAGTTCATCTAAAAATAAACTGCCACCGTGGGCAAGCTCAAATTTACCAATGCGATCGGCTTTAGCATCAGTAAACGCGCCTTTTTTGTGGCCGAAAAGTTCGCTTTCAAATAAATTCTGCGCCACCGCTCCCATGTCTAAACTCATAAATGTTTGATTATGGCGCATACTTGCTTGATGAATGGCGTTTGCGGTCAACTCCTTCCCTGTGCCACTTTCACCGGTTATTAATATGTTGGCATCAGTTTGAGCTGCTTTTTCTATGGTGCTAAACACCTGTTGCATCGCATTGCTTTGACCTAAAAACTCAAAGTTAGGCGTGTTTAAGGCTTGGTTTAACCCTTGTTTTTGCCGCGTTAATTTGCCCACTTGCTGTTTGTCTTTTGCGTGTGAAAATGCAGCGGCGACTGCGCCAAGTAATTGCTCGTTTTGCCAAGGCTTGGCAATAAAATCAGAGGCCCCCGCTTTAATTGCATCTACGGCTAATTGAATATCGCCGTAAGCGGTCATTAATAAAACAACGATATTAGCGTCTTGTTCGATAATTTTTTTAAGCCAATAAAAGCCTTCTTTGCCACTGATTGAGTCTTGGGTAAAGTTCATATCAAGCAGTATTACGTCAACGGGCTGCTCGAGCTTGCGTTGCTCGTTAATGATGCCTGCAATGTCAAATGGATTGTCTGTGGCTTTAACACTTTGATAATGCTGTTTTAGTAATAAACGTGCTGCAATGAGAATGTCTGGGTTGTCATCAACAATTAGAAGAGAGCCTGTGTGTTTCATGTTTTTTATTCTTATAGAGTTTTATTTAGCCTAAAACAAAAAGGGGACAGTGTCCATAAATGGACGTTCATAAGATAATAAAGTGTTCTATAAACGGACACTATAATTAGTTTAAAAACTTAATTTGCAATTAAGTCGTTGATTTTATTGGTTAATTAAAATTGGCACACGCTTTGTAATAACAATAAGTAATTAGTTAAATTAAACCTGTATCAAGGTAGTCGACATGGACAAAAAAATAGAACGCTCATTTACGCAAAAGTATTTTAAAAAATTTACTTTTGCAGCTCTTACTTTAGGTGTTGCTGCGGCTGCATATGGTTATACGCAAAGCAGTGATACGGGCCGTAGCCAAAATATCGAGCGTAGTGGCTTAACGGTTAGCACGGTTAAACAAGGTGCCTTTAAAGATGCCTTAAGCTTACGCGGTCAAGTTGTGCCAAAAACCAGTATTTATCTCGATACCATTGCTGGTGGTCAAGTGGAAGAGCGATTAGTCGAGCAAGGTGAATATGTTGAGAAAGGCCAACCGCTCGTGCGCTTAAGCAACACTAACTTACAACTTGATGTAATGAGCCGTGAAGCACAAGTTACCGAGCAGCTTAACTTTTTACGTAATACGCAAATGACCATGGAAACCAGCCGGTTAAACTTACGCCGTGACTTATTAGAAATCGAATTAAAAATTACCCATTTAACACGTAGATTAAAACAAACTAAACCTTTGGTTAAAAGTGGCGTATTGGCGCAAGACCAACTAGCTGAGCTTGAAGAAGATTTAAATTATTACCAAGCCCGTAAAGAGCTCACCCTTGAGCGCCAACAGCAAGAAAATTCAATCCGTGAGGTGCAAGTGGCGCAGTTGTCAGACAGCGCTAAAATGCTCGAAAAAAATCTGCAATTTGCGCGTCGAAATCTCGACAACTTATTAATCAAAGCACCGGTATCGGGTTATTTAAGCGAACTTGATGTGGAAATTGGCGAATCTAAAAACAGTGGTGCGCGGTTAGGCCAAATAGATATTCCTAATGAATATAAATTAGTGGTGCGCATGGATGAATTTTATTTAAACCAAGTGCAGCGTGACATGGCGGTAATGATTGAGCTTGAAAGCGGCACGGTGAATGCAAAAGTGAGCAAAATTGATAGCCGCGTACAGCAGTCACAATTTCAAGTAGAAGTGGACTTACCCAGTAACACTAAAAGCATTAAGCGCGGCCAAAGCATTGATATTGAGTTAATGCTAGGGGATGACAATAACAATGCCTTACTACTTAAACGCGGGGCTTTTTTTACTAACTCGGGCGGTAACTGGGTTTATGTAATCGAGCAGGGCGGTGATAAAGCAGTGCGCCGTGATATCCGCCTAGGAAAAAAGAATCAACACTATTTTGAAGTGCTTGAAGGGCTCAATGCTGGGGATCAAGTGATTACCTCAAGCTACAGCAACTTTGACAAAGCACAGCAATTACAATTTTAAGGATAATAACAATGATCAAACTAACTAATTTAAGCCGCGTATTTCGTACTCAAGATGTTGAAACTACAGCGCTAAGCAATATCAACTTAACTGTAAACGAAGGCGATTTTTTAGCGATAATGGGGCCATCTGGCTGTGGTAAGTCAACGCTGCTTTCTATTTTGGGTATGCTTGATTCACCGACCTCAGGCAACTTTGATTTTGCGGGAACTGATATTGCAGGCTATAGCGAAAAGCAACTAGCAGAGCTACGTAAAGAATCAATTGGCTTTGTATTTCAAAGCTTTAACCTGATTGATGAGCTAACAGTTTATGAAAACGTAGAGTTGCCATTGCAGTATCAAAAAATATCAAAAAGTGAGCGTAAGCAACGCGTAGAAACCATTTTAAAGCGCGTGGGTATTGATCACCGCGGCGAGCATTTACCACAGCAACTATCGGGTGGTCAGCAGCAGCGGGTAGCCGTTGCGCGTGCATTAGTGATTAATCCCAAACTAATTTTAGCCGATGAGCCAACCGGTAACCTCGACTCAAAAAATGGTGACGAAGTAATGGCGATGCTACGCGAATTAAACCGTGAAGGCACAACGGTGATCATGGTGACTCACTCAGAAAAAGAGGGTGCCTATGCTGATCGCTTAGTGCGCCTATTGGATGGCCAAGTGATGCTTGATAAAGCAAATATTGCGCAGCAAGCCGTTGTTGAGGTTGCTTAATATGTTTATTAATTATTTAGTAACAGCCTTACGGGCATTCAAGCAACAAAAACAGCATTTTATCCTAAACCTTTTAGGGTTAAGTATTGGCTTAGCTGCGGCTATTTTAGTGGCACTATTTGCACAAAACGAGCTATCGTACGATAGTCAGCAGCCTCACGCTGAACGTGTTTACCGTGTAGGCCAAGATTTCTCAAAGTTGGGCTTATCAGTCATTCCTATTTTTAATTATTCTCAAGCGGCAAAAGCCACTGAATATAGCCAAGTAGAAGAAGTGTTTGGTTTGACGATGGTATCGCTGACTCGAGAAGCTATGGTTGACGTGCAGTACCTGGATCAGGGTTTTAAACTTAATGACTTGTATGGGGCAACGCCAAATATTGAGAACTTTATCAATATAAACACATTGGCTGGTGATTTAAAAAATGCAATGAGTACACCTGAGAGCTTGGCTCTAAGTGAATCTGAAGCACTGCGTATTTTCGGTACAATAAATGTTATTGGTAACACGTTACAGCACGAACAAGGGCAATATACTGTACGGGCGGTGTTTGCAGATTTACCAAGCAATACTCACTTTGCATTTAAAAACCTCGTTTATGTAAAACATGATCCAAATAACCTGATGATTAATAGTAGCTATGTTTATATGCGCTTGGCGCCGCAAGCAGATCCAAAAGCACTCGCTGATACACTGTCTAAACAGTACTTCAATGGGCAAATGGCGGGTCAAGTTGCCATTGAGTTACACCCATTACTAGACTTACATTTAACAGCAAAATCGCCATTTGAAATGAAAGCAGGCGGCGCAAAGCAAGTTGTGATGATTTGTGCAGGGTTGAGCGTGTTACTTATTTTGATTGCTGGCTTTAACTTTATCAATATGACTGTGGCACAGTCTGCAAAGCGCGCTAAAGAAGTGGGTGTGCGCAAGGCACTTGGTGCAAGTAAGCTGCAGTTAGTAACACAGTTTTTAGCTGAATCTACTTTGGTTGCTCTATTGTCGATGATTATTGCTTGTGTGTTAGTGGAACTGTTATTGCCAAGCTTTAACCGGCTGGTCGATCGTGAACTGATAGTGAGTTATTTTTCAGCCTTTGGTTTGGGCATTATGGCTGTGGTTATTGCTGTAGGCATACTTGCAGGTTTGTATCCGGCATTGTTTATCTCATCATTTAGCGCAAAACGAGTGTTAAGTGGCGATTTACAACGCGGTAATACGGCCATTTGGGTACGTAAATGTTTATTGACCTTGCAAGCTTCATTAGCAATCGGTTTGATCATTGCATCGGTTACGTTGTTAAAACAATTATCTCATTTACAAAGCCTTCCTTTAGGCTATCAAACACAGCAACGCTTAGTGGTTTCAGAGTTGCCGGTGCAATCGGTATTTACGCAGCAGCCTAGCGCACTAATTAATCGCTTGACGGCTATAGATGGTGTAGAGCAAGCAACGATTATTGATACTCGTTTAACCGTTTCAATTAATAATACATTACAGCCTACTTGGCCCAATGGTGAATTTTCAGGTGGAATAACCCCTGTGATAGGTTCTGGTTTTGATGTCGTAAAAGGGCTAGGCCTTACGCTCATTGCTGGCAGAGACTTTAGTCGTGAGTTTTCCTCAGACTGGGCGACGCGAGCAAACGGGGTTACAACAGTAGGTACAATTATTACAGAAACCGTTGCCAAGCAGGCTGGTTATAGCAATGTGGCTGATATTGTTGGACAAAAAATTAAAGACACAGGGCGTAATGTGGATATGCAAGTTGTTGGTGTTGTAAAAGATGTAAAGGTTGGTAATGCACAAGATGCGAATTCTAACATTATGTTTTTATGTGGTTATAACTATTTAACACCAGTATCTGAAGTGATTTTAACCGTGAACGTACAAAACCTCCCTGCTATAAAACAGGCAGTGATCACAGCTTTAGCTGAAGTGTCTAATATTTATGAGCCAAAAATAAACCTGCTAGCTGAAAACTATAAAGCGGTATTAAAAGGTGATGAGCGTGTTTCTCTTGTCGTACTTATATTTACTGGCCTTGCAGTGTTCTTAACTTGCTTAGGTACTTTTGGTTTAGCTTCATTTGCCACGATTCGTCGCCAAAAAGAAGTCGCTGTACGCAAAGTACTGGGTGCGTCACGCATAAGCATAATGAATCTACTGGCAAAAGAGTTTTTAATTTTAGTGCTAGGAAGTGTAGCCATAGCATACCCGCTAACTTATTGGCTGGTGGGTGATTGGCTCGCAAACTTTAATGAGCGTGTTGATCAAGCGCTGTGGGTTTATCTGGTTGCCGCTTTGAGTGTTACTGCGATCACTTGGCTGACGGTTGCCAGCATCGCCTTTAAAGCCGCCAGTACACGGCCATCGTTAACATTAAGATATGAGTAATAACGAGTAAAGAACCCTACTAAAGGTCTATCAGAATACCGATAGACCTTTTTCAAATATCTTTAATTCTTACAGCAGGGTTACCGGCAACAGCAGTGTTCGCAGCCACGTCTTTGGTTACTACCGACCCAGCGCCCACAACAGCGTTATCACCAATTGTAACACCAGCTAATATAATAACTCCCGCGCCAATCCACACGTTATTACCAATAGTAATCGGTGCTGCAAAGTTTTCTTTATTGAGTCGCTCTGTGGGGTTAACCGCATGAGATACGGCCAATAGTTGAACGTTCGGACCGATTAAACAATCGCAGCCAATGCTTATAGCTCCTTCATTTATTGGCGCATCCAACACAGTGCAGTTAATGTTTATAAAAGTCCGATCACCTATATGCATTTGCGAGCCATAGTCACAATGAAAGCCCGCCTCAATAATTACTCCATCACCACAGTGTGAGCATAATTCTTTTATTCGCTTTAAATTACCTTTACTGGGGCTTTTATTAAATAAGCGGCAAATTTCGTGCACAGCTTTACGCTGCGCTAGATTCTCTTTACTAATACTATTAAATGACTGCATATCAATTTTGTTTAACTTAAATAATGGTGTCTAGCTTAACCTACTTTAAGCATGATGATAATTTGAATAAAACTGTGCTTTTTTTACGCATTCACTTGCCATTTATTATGTTTCGTTTAAAATTCACTAAATTTCGAAACGAAACTTAATTGTAACCACTTATGACCAAACGAAACACCCAGCAACGCCGCCATTTGATCCTTACTCAAGTTAATGAATTAGGTGAGGTAGCCGTAGATAGTTTAGCTGAACAGTTTCAAACATCAGAAGTAACTATTCGAAAAGACTTAACCGCGCTTGAAAAAAGTGGCTTATTGCTGCGCCGTTACGGCGGTGCTATTGCTCTGCCTAAAGAGATTGTTAGCGATGAGATTGATTCTAAGCGCAAAGTCGCAATAGCAAAAGCTGCAGCGACGCTTATAAAAGATCATAACCGCATTATTATTGATAGCGGGCGTACTACGGCCGCCATGATCCCAGAACTTGCAAATAAACGCGGATTAGTTGTAATGACTAATGCGATTAAAGTGGCGAGTCGTTTACTCTCACTTGAAAACGAACCAACCCTTTTGATGACCGGCGGTACGTGGGATCCGCATTCTGAATCGTTTCAAGGGCAAGTAGCTGAAAATGTTCTATGCTCATATGATTTTGATCAGCTATTTATAGGTGCCGATGGCATTGATGTAGCGCGTGGAACAACCACGTTTAATGAACTTGTTGGATTAAGCCAAGTGATGGCTAAAGCGGCGCGCGAAGTAATCGTTATGGTTGAATCAGATAAGATTGGCCGAAAAATACCTAATTTAGAATTACCGTGGCAAACAGTAACCACATTAATAACCGACAGTGGCTTAGCAAGTGATAAACGTGCAGCCATAGAGGCGTGTGGTGTAAAACTAATTTGCGCAGAGATTATACAATAGTAACTACACCGTGAGTTGCTAGAATTAAAAAGTTAATGGAGACACTATGTGTGGAATCGTTGGGGCTGTTGCAGAACGTCCAGTAAATAAAATCTTAGTTGAAGGGCTTAAGCGCCTTGAGTACCGTGGTTATGACTCAGCAGGTGTTGCTTTACTTGAAGGCAATACACTTAATACAGTGAAAGCAGTTGGTAAGGTTGTAAACTTAGAGTCAGCACTTGAACAAGCTGGTGTTAGTGGACACACAGGTATTGCACACACTCGTTGGGCGACTCATGGTGGTGTAACTGAAGCCAATGCTCACCCACATGTTTCAAGCAATCAATTAGCGCTTGTACATAACGGAATCATTGAAAACCACGCAAGTTTGCGTGCAGCACTTAAAGGCGACGGTTACGAGTTTTTATCAGACACCGACACCGAAGTTATGGTGCATTTAATTCATCAGTTACGTCAGCAGCACACCACTTTATTAGCGTCAGTTCAAGCAGCTGTTAAACAGTTTGAAGGCGCATTTGGTACCGTCGTGTTTGATAAAGCGAATGATAACGAAATTATTGTAGCGCGCTCAGGCAGCCCGTTAGTAATTGGTTTAGGCCTTGGTGAAAACTTTATTGCTTCTGATCAACTTGCATTATTACCGGTAACTCGCAGCTTTATCTTCTTAGAAGAAGGTGATGTAGCGCGTATTACTCGCGACACAGTAGAAATTTTTGATGCAGATGGCAACGCGGTTGAGCGTGAAGTTGTTGAATCAAACATTACACAAGATGCATCAGGTAAAGGTGATTATCGTCACTACATGCTAAAAGAAATTTATGAGCAGCCACTTGCAGTACGTAACACCCTTGAAGGGCGTTTAAACGACGACCGCGTAGCGATTGATGCCTTTGGCGACAGCGCACAGCAAATATTTAAAGACGTAAAACACGTACAAATTATTGCCTGTGGTACGTCATATCACTCAGGTATGGTTGCTCGTTACTGGCTTGAGCAATTTGCTGGTGTTAGTTGTAACGTAGAAATTGCCTCTGAGTTCCGTTACCGTCAGTCATTTGTACACGAAAATAGCCTACTAGTAACTATTTCACAATCAGGCGAAACGGCTGATACTTTAGCTGCACTGCGTTTAGCTAAAGAGCAAGGTTATATGGGGTCAATGACTATTTGTAACGTACCAGGCTCATCGCTTGTACGCGAATCCGACCTTGCCTTTATGACTAAAGCCGGCGCTGAAATTGGTGTTGCTTCTACTAAAGCATTTACTACACAGCTTGTTGGTTTGTTAATGCTTACTGCGTCTATTGCGCAAGAGAAAGGCTTAGATCAAAGCGCGATTGTTAACGCTATTAAACTGCTACCAGCTAAATTAGAAGAAACGCTACTATTGGCTGATGGCATTGCAGACCTTGCTGAAGAATTTGCTGATAAGCACCACTCACTGTTTTTAGGTCGCGGCTCACAATACCCAATCGCGATGGAAGGCGCACTTAAGCTTAAAGAGATTTCATACATTCACGCTGAAGCATACGCAGCAGGTGAGCTTAAACACGGCCCATTAGCACTGATTGATGCCGACATGCCAATTATTGTTGTAGCACCAAACAATGAATTGCTTGAAAAGCTTAAATCAAACGTAGAAGAAGTACGTGCTCGCGGCGGCATCATCTATGTATTCGCTGATAAAGACTCACACTTTGAGTCAGACGACACAATGCGTGTAATCAACGTAAACCATGTAGATGACGTGATTGCCCCTGTTGTATATACAATTCCTCTGCAGTTGCTGTCGTACTACGTAGCAGTAATTAAAGGCACTGACGTCGACCAGCCACGTAACCTAGCAAAATCGGTTACTGTTGAGTAAGATCAACAGGTTATAGGTTTTGATTAATGTTAAAAAAAGCGCTCAATGCGCTTTTTTTGTGCCTGAAACTCTGTTAGCTTAAGTAACTTATTATTCTCTAAGGGATTAGTCATGCGTTTATTAACCGTTATTTGTTTTTTTAGCTTTTTTGCTTTTAGTTCACAAAGTGTCTTTGCACAAGCTGGCATTAAACAGCAAAGTGCTGATGACTCTCAATTCATGCACACTATTAAATCGGCTGTTTTAAACGAAGAACGTACTGTTGTTGTACAGTTACCAAAGAGCTACCAAGCTGAGCCAAATAAGGTATATCCTGTCATATATCGCTTAGATGGCGCGGGTAATATACCGCTTGCTAGTGCTGTTATTGAGCGCTTACAAAATGATAATCGTGCGCCTGAGGTTATTATTGTCGCTATTGAAAACACTAATCGACTTAGAGATTTTTATCCTACAGTGAATAAAGAGCCGCAAGGTCCTGTCGGTGAAGGGGGCGGCGCAGCAAAATTTTTAGCGTTCTTTGAACAAGAGCTTATTCCTCTCGTTAATAAAAACTATCGCACGCATGACTATAAGGTTATATCTGGCGCCTCAGCTGGTGGTGTATTTGCGCTATACGCGTTGCAGGCAAAGCCAGAACTATTTCAAGCGCATATTGCTTATAGCCCTGCGGTTTGGTGGAACTATGGCGCAATGGTAAAAAGTACAAAATCGTTTATAGCTAAAACGAAAGGCCTGAATAACTACGTTTATACTAATATCGGCGAAGAAGCCGGCATAATGCGTGAAAGGTACGATGAATTACAACAATCACTGCAATCGCATAAAGTGCAAGGGTTACGCTTCTCTAGTGATGCGTTTGATAGTATCTCGCATGGTTTAACTTCTGCTGCAGGGGCATTTAATGCCTATTACAACCTGTTTTTACCTAAACAAATGCCCATAAGTGCTTTAACTGACGATGTTGCCTCTATTGATGCTTATTACCAAAATTTATCTCAACAATGGGGCGAACAGGTATCTCCACCAGATCGTGCTGTTAGATTACTTGGTTACAACCTAACGGACAGCAAGCAGTTTAACCGTGCTATAGAGGTGTTTAAGTACAATATAAAAAACTACCCCAAATCAGTTGATGCGCTTTCTGCTCTATCTTATGGCTATGAAATGCAAGGTGATATTCGTCAAGCGCTTGAACGGATGGAGTCTGCATTAGCCATTGCAGATGACTCATATCCTTATTTAAATTACTTAAAAGAAACAAAAGCTAGGTTACAGGTAGAGCTAGATAAGCGTAAATAGGGTTTTTAGTTACTGTTAAATAAAAACGACGCGCAAGCGTCTTTTTATTACCTGTAGCTAAATATTATTTAAATCACTAATCTCTACTTAATAGCTGCTAAATACGCTAAAATTACAGGCTATTTTTAGCAATGAGCCCGCACCTTTTATGACCTCAGCCGCAAATCCTAGTAATTTCAACGAACTTGGCCTTATTCCAGAGCTAATTGCTCGTTTGTCTGACCTTGAATACACGCAACCTACGCCGATTCAGGCAAAAGCAATTCCAAGTATCTTGGCGGGGAGTGACTTAATTGCGGGGGCAAATACCGGCTCAGGTAAAACAGCAACCTTTGCTTTGCCTATGCTACAAACGCTATTTTTAGCGCAAGGTGCTAAAAAAGCAGCGAGCAAAGGCAACTTTGTAACAGGGCTTATTTTGGTACCTACTCGCGAGCTGGCAGTGCAGGTAGCCGATAGTGTTAAATCGTATTCTGCTAATTTTAATGGCGCCATTAAAACGGTGGCGGTATTTGGTGGTGTGTCGGTTAATACCCAGATGCAAGCACTTCGCGGCGGTGCTGATATCATTGTTGCAACGCCAGGGCGTTTACTCGACTTAATCTCAAGCAATGCGATTAAGCTCGATAAAGTAACAACCTTAGTACTTGATGAAGCTGACCGCATGTTAAGCCTTGGCTTTACTGAAGAGCTTGCTGAGCTATTAGCGCTTATGCCTGCTAAAAAACAAACCATGTTGTTTTCAGCGACTTTCCCAGAGCAAGTCACACAATTAACGCAAGAGCTGTTAACCAACCCTGTTGAAATACAAGTACAAAGCAAAGACGAAAGCACTTTAGTTCAGCGCGTATTTACGGTTAATAAAGGCGAGAAAACCACGGTTTTGGCGCATTTAATTAAGCAGCATAAATGGCGCCAAGCGCTGATTTTTGTCAACGCTAAAAAAGACTGTGAGCATTTAGCGGGCAAACTTGAAAAGCGTGGCGTGAATGCGCAAGTGTTCCATGGTGATAAAGGCCAAAGCGAGCGTACTCGCGTAATTGAAAAATTTAAAGCGGGTGAGATTGAAGTGCTTATTGCCACCGACATTGCCGCTCGTGGTTTAGATATTGAAAAGCTACCAGTAGTAATTAACTTTAACTTACCGCGCAGCCCTGCTGACTACATGCACCGTATTGGCCGAAGCGGCCGTGCCGGTGAAGTAGGTTTAGCGCTATCACTGATTGATTATGAAGACTTTCATCACTTTAGAATTATCGAAAAGAAAAACAAACTTCGCTTAGAGCGCGAAGAGGTAGCAGGTTTTGCTGTAAATCAGGCAAACCTCGATGTAGCACAAGCACTTAAAAACGATAAGCCAATGGCCAAGCCAGAAGGCACAGGTAAGAAAAAGAAGAAAAAAGCCAACCAAGAAGATGATGTATGGAGCGGCTGGCGCCGTAAGTAAAGCTACTTTTAATAGCGATATAAAACGAAAAAAGACGCAACTGCGTCTTTTTTATTGAGCTTGTATAATTAGAGTAATGCTCAACTAATAGCGTATTTTTTCTCAAATTCAGCCACTTGCTGTAAAGCCTCATCAACACTTTCTTGTAACTCACCACCCATTTTAGTCAGCTCATGGGGGAAGTCATCTTGCATCAATGTCATTAAGGCATACCAAATTGGTTTAAACTTGTCTTTTAAGGCGTGTTCAGGCAGTTCTAATAGCTCTTTTGTTTTATAAAACTGCTTTTTGGCCATAAGCAAGGTGAGGTAGATAGCCATCGCGTTATCGTAAAATTTTATATCATCGGTTTTATCATTGCTGTTGAGGTGTTGTATAAATAAGTTATAACTTTGTGGTAGTTTTTCAGCCCATAATAAAACCACTGAATAAATACATGTTATATATGAACTTGGCTGATCTTTATAAGCTGCTTTAGCCAGCTCAAGTGCTTTTTTTTGCTCATTACCTAGCTGAAAATAAAGCAAGGCTAATGGAATCAAGGAATCTTCCACACCGGCATCAATAGCTTGTGTAAAGTGATTTTTTGCTTTATCAAATTGTTGTTGTTCTTGATATAAAAAGCCCAAGTGTAAAAGAGCACTTTTTTCATTTATTTCAAATGCTTGTAGGTAATACTCTTCCGCTTTATCAAATTGCTGTTGTTTCTGATATAAAAAGCCTAGGTTAACCAGTGCATAAGAGTTGCCCTTTTCTATTGCCTGTAAGTAATACTTTTTTGCTTCGGGATACAATTTCTTTTCGTAATATAGATGACCAATAGTTCCTAAAACGTTTGCGCTATTTTTTTGCGATTTTATAAGTAGCTTAATCGCCTCATCGATCTTATTTTCATCCGTTAGCTGCCATGCCTCTTTTATGATTTCTTTATCTGAGGTTGAAAGGTCATTAACGAAGCTAGAATTTTTTACAGTTAAGTAGGCTTTAGTGCTTTCTTTCATTTCATGCTCAGTGTTTATATCTAAACCAGCATAGCTGAGCGCTTCACACATGTGATAAACGTAAGACTCATGAATTTTACCGCCGCGAATAGCACTTATAAAGCCTTTGGCTCTACGCTCAAGATCTGCTGGGTTGCACCACGACGTTAAAAAGTTAACTAACCACTCGACTTTTTGGCGATCCTTTTTTCGACCAAAACGCATTAAATACCAAATATTAAAAAACCGTTCTTCAATTTTATAAATTTTATTTTTACCGATGGAAATAGACTCTACGATGCCATATTTAGTTTCGAGTTGCTTAAGCTGAGCCGATACAGTTTTACTTTGTAAGCGAGTTTTTTTAGCAATTTCTTTAGTGCTAATGCCGTCCCAGTTCATCGCTATAGTGTGTGTTATATCTTGTAAAGTATCAGGTAGGTCGTCCATGCGGTGCTTATATAGTGGGGTAGCATCATCGAGTATTTTTAATAAATCATCAAAAGCATTGCCGCCATCATCTATAAAAATATCAAATAGCATCACTATTGTTCTTGGTACTCCACCGGTTAAACGGCGTAAAGTTTCTATGCGCTCGGGGGTGTTTTTAATGATGAGAGCTATTTTTTTCTTTTGTTGTTCATCGCCCATACTGGCAAGAAAATCAAAACACTCTTGTTTATTTAAGCCTATAAGTTTAATAATTTTGAAAAATTCGTAAAACGGTTTTCCGTAGTCAAAATGCTGCTCGAGCATTTTAGTTGAACCACCAATGATTTTGAGAGTTGGCGATGTGAGGAGTATTTCTCTGAGTCTGCGTTGCTCTTTTTCTTTTAATTTGCCTAGTAGCTCGTCAATGTTGTCTATCAACAGTAATAGTTTTTTATTTTTCGCTTTTACTGATTTTTCTAAGTATGAAAAGCTTTTTAGTTCGTAATCGGCATCGTCAAAATGGCTTTCCATATCATCATGTATGGTTGCAAAGGCATCTTCCGCTGTGCATTGTAAGTAATCAGCAATTTCTTCCCATAGGCGGCTAAGTGAACGAATTTGATATTGTTCTTCTGAGAATTTTATCGGGATTAAAAAGTCAGTTAGCGTTGACTCTGCTTGTACAGCGAGTTTTATTTTTCTTAAAAGAGTTGTTTTGCCCTGACCTCGCTGACCGACAATTATAAAGTGTTGGCTAGGAACTGTGTAATCACTGTTTTTGATGTCATCAAAAATGTCGTCAAAGTCATGATTACGTACAACAAACTTAGCTAAAAATTCTGTTTCATCAATTTCATCAGGCGTGTATTTATAGCGTGAGTAATTAGTTTGCGACATTTTTGTTCCACCACATTCTTAAGATCGGAGAGTTAAATTGATAGGTTTTATTGTTGTCGTTGTTATTAATATAGCCATCGTATATTAATGAGTGCAGGCAATCTTTTGCTTCATTGCCGTCTAAGTTATGTTTACTGGCAATATTCATGATATCGAGAAAGTTAGTCTCTTTTTGGTTCGAAATAGCGTTCAGTACTTCTTTACTAAATAAATACTCATTTTTACCCAATGCGGTTTTAAGCTTACTTTGCCAGCTCTCAAAGTGATTGCGATTATCTAGTGCATTATGAATTGCTTGATCAATAACAGTTTGGTCAAGTTTTTGCTCTCTTCGATATATTTTTTTAATTTCTTGCGTAATGAGTTGGATATAAAATGGGATCAGCCAATGTATGGTATTAAGTAAATAGTCAATATCTGCTTGATTGATCTTAATCTCCGCACTTTTAAATAGTTCGGTAGTAAACTTCTCTGCTTCGGGAGTCGTTAAAGGTGGGACTTTTATATTGTTTAAATCGTTAATGTGTTTAATTGCATCAATTTTGGATACTACGCTTTCTAAACCTATTGAGCCTGCGTAGATAAAAGTCACTTTTTGTGAAAACTTTTGATCTTGTCGTAATTCTCTATGGGCTTTTAGTAGGCTAATAGCGTTCTTAGGTTCTTCGTACTTTATTATGTTTTCAATGGTTTGAGCAAACTCATCAATCATAATAATGAGCTTTTGATCATGATCTAAATCTTTAATCAACCTGTGAAAAGCTTGTTTGTGATCTAGCATTTTGCCATCACCAAACTCAACGCCGTCCATCGTTATTGAAGCTATTTTTATGCTTTTAATTTTATCCCAGAAGTTTTTAGTTTTTGTTTTCAGGCTGGCAATGAAGTCTTCTTCCATTAGTGCATTAAAAACTTTTGACCAAAATTCTGCCTCGGAATCAGCAGACTCTGTATCAATATAAATGGGGATATAATTTGTTTTAGGTTCATCAACTATTTTATACATTATTGATGTTTTACCTACACGGCGAGGGGCGCAAAGGAGAATATGGCTACCGTTGTCTATTGCTTCCCATATGTCCTCTAGTTCATAGGGTCTATTCCAAAAGTTCGCACTTCTCGCAGCTTGACCAACAATGTTTTTCATACGCACCTCCTGACAAATTATATTTTGTTAGATTAGTTGGCAAATTGTTTTTTGTCAAACGTTATGGCAAATTATAATTTGTTATTTTTTAAATTAGAAGAATCGTTTTTAAACGTATATTTGAGAAGATATAAAAAACCCGTGATTAGAAATCTAATTACGGGTTTTTTCATTTTGTGGCTTTAGCCCAAAACTCTAACTGGTCAATACACTATAAATCTAGTGTTCGTGAGCGTGCTCTTCCTCTTGTGCAATACCTAACCAAGTAATAGCCGCTGGTGGGAATGTTAGCTCTAGTTCGACTTCAATTTCTAAGTCTTCTAGGTGTACTTGCACAACGTGTTGGGCTATTGGGTCGGCTACGTAAGCAAACTGACCATTTTGCGCTACTGTCATACTAAACTTCATGCCTTCAGGCATAGTTGTTACATCTTCTTGTGTAATATCAACTTGACCTGCTAGCTCCCAGTGTATGTGATCGTCGTGCGCATGCGCCTCAAGCACGTTTAAAAAACCAAGGCTGTCTAAAACTAAAAATTGCTCACCGTTGGCAGAAAAAGAGTAAGAAACAGCGCTTGCGCCATCGGCTAGTTGCCATTCTAGTTCTTCCATTTCAGCTTTCGCAGGATTTATACTCACAATCACAGCAGGGCCGCCGCCGTGACCAGATGCAACACCAATAAAGGTTTCGCTGCCCTCATGGCCGTATATACTACCAATGCGTAAGTCGCCGACGGCATCAATATTTATTACTTTTTCAGCGTGATATTCGTCATCATGCTGGTGGGCTAATAGCACACCGTCACTACAGCCGAACGCTACGTAATCATGGTTTTGTGCTGCGCCGTGCAAATCAGGGCATGTTAACTCTAACGTTTGTTCAAGTTCGTATTCGCCATCATGAAAATGATAAACACCCACTTGGTCAGGCAGGATTTTAGCGTTTGATGTACTTTGAGCATCATCGCGGCGAATGGTCGCTAATAAGTGCTCACCACGCGGCTCTGCTACACCATGCATATTAATGTCGTAACTAATACCAGGTAAGGTCGCTGTTGCGTTTGTTATGTCGTTGTCTGTTAATACTTCAACAGACGCAATTGTGCCTGATGCTGCATCACCATCATAAAATACCGCTAACTGACCATCGTGCTTTACCAAGTGAGTAGGGCGACTGCCGTTAGTTAGCTCATAACTGCTAAACTCAGGGCTTTGTTCGTAATCATGAAGATGTGCGCCGTGATCTTCGCGCCATAAGCCACCGTCTATAAAGCCGAGGTAATCTTGAGCGCGGCTAGCAATCACGGCATAACGAAAGTCAGGCGACGACGATAGCGAGTTTGAATCATTAGTAAGAGTGAATGTATCAAGAAGCTCATTGTCGTCTAAGTCGAAAAAGTTCGCTTCGTTGCTATCGCCAGCAAGTATCGCAAGCCTACCTAATGAATCAATAGTGTATTCATCACCGTGGTCGCCACCATCGCCATGATCGTGGCCGTCATCAGGTACTTCTATTGGGTCTTTTTCGACAATGTTTGTTTCTGCATCACCACAAGCGGTGATTAATGTGCTGCTTATTGCCAGTGCAATTAATTTTAATTTGAATAGTTTAGTCATGTTAATTTCCTTTATTTATAATTTTTTAGCGCTTAAAAGTAACCGCGAATACCTAGTGCAAAGCTACGACCTGGACGTGGCGCTATACTCTTTAAAAATGAGCTATGCACGCGCGCTTCTGTGTCTGTTAAGTTAGTGCCTCGTAGATACACAGACACATCTTGATTTAGCACTGATAAGTCATATGAAACGCTGGCATCAAGCATGGTGTAGCCGTTTGTAGCTGTTTCTTCTGGTGCTGTGCGGTCTTGCTCTTGATAGCGAGTTACGTGGAGGTGCGCACTCAGCTTATTTGTTTGGTAGCTAAACTCAGTACCAAAACGTAGCGGTGGTGTGCGTGGTAAATCGCCACCGTCTTTAAGGCGTGCACGAACGTAATCTGAGAATAAATCTACTTTAAATTCATTGGTTAACTGCCATGCAAATTGGGCTTCAAAGCCATGCAAAATTACGTCATCTGTTTTAAATAAATAAACAGGGAGTTCAGAAGAGTGGTCGTGTTCGTGGGCGTGATCATGGCCTTCTTCATCACCGTGGTCGTGGCCGCTTTCGGCGAATAGGCCTGTGTCGATTTGGTAATAATAATTGTCGACTTGGTTGTAGAAAGCATTAAGAATGAAACCAATATCACCTTGGGTTTTACGAAACGTTAAATCAATATTGTTTGCTGTTTCTAGGTCAAGCGCTTGCTCAGATAAACCAAAATGGCCGTCTTCATGAATATCAAATAGTGCGCCTACTTCATAAGTACCAGTTCCAATGTGAGGGCCGAATGATAATAGCTCAGACACCGAAGGAGCACGCTCAGAACGAGATACCGACAAGCCTAAGTTGTAACTAGGTGCGAAATCCCACACAACACCCGTTGATAAACTGACAGGAGTGAATTCTTGCTCTACGTCAAATACGCGAGTATTGCCGGCATGTTCTTCATGAGCATGATCGTCATGAACACCGGTTTCATCGTGTGCGTGTGCATCTATGTTAGGTAGTAACACGTTATCAGCATCGATGGTTACCCGTTCAACTCGGCCACCTAGTTGCACTAAAAAGTCACCAAAGTGTTTTTCTTCCATCAGTGCTATAGCAAAGCTTTGTGTTTGTGACGGTGGTGTGAATGCCTCAGAGCCTTGCGCTTCAACATCACTGTGTTTGTAATGAAAGCTCAAACCACCATTCCACTGCGCAAACGGGTTATGCATTAAGTCTACGCGTAACTCATTGGTTTCATTTTCAAACGTGGTACCCACTGCGCCATGTTCAATTTCAGCATGTTTGTAATCTGTAAAACCTGCGCGCAGGTTTATTTTATTAAGCCATTTATTATCGAGGTTATACTCGCTTAATAATTGCACCTTAGTTTGCTCTAAATCAGCATATACGCTTTCCTCAGCGCTATTAACATCTTCGCCACCATGGGTGTGGCCTGGAATGCCGTATTGACGATTAAATTGCTCAACAGCTATACCTACAAAACCTTGATCAAATAGATAGCTAGTACCTAAGGTAAAGCCGTCAGACTCTTCATTACTATTTGCAACGGTGTAATCGCCACTATGTTCTTCATGGTCATGGTCGTCATGGGCTAATTCAGCGGCCACGGGTATTTCATAGTCATCGGCTTCACGCCAGAACGCATCAGCATAAAATGCAAAAGAATCAGTTCCTGTGGTAGCGTTAAACGAGGCTACTTTTTGATTATCAACAGAGTTGTGCTCTACATTCCACTCACCGCGAGTAGTGCTATCTGTTGGCACACGGTTATCAACCACATTAACAACACCACCAATTGCGCCGCTGCCATAAAATAGTGTGGCTGGGCCGCGTAATACTTCGATTTGTTTTGCAGTTGAAGCTTCTGATGCGACGGAGTGATCAGGGCCCACTCTTGACACATCACTGACATCGAGGCCGTTTTGAGTAATGAGTACGCGAGGACCGCTTAAGCCGCGAATAATCGGTGTACTGGCTACTTTTGCATGAAAGTTAGTATTAACCCCTGGGAGTTTTTCAAGGCTATCGCCAAGGGTTGCTGCTTGCTGACGTCTTAATTGTTCGCCAGATAACACGCTAACGGGAGACGCGGATTCCATTGCCGACATGTGAATAGGCGTTGCTTCAATATCAATTACTTCGATAGGTGAGCGTTCTAAGTTAAAGGTAATTGACTGGCTTTTATCATCACTAAATGTGATATCTCGATGCAGATGGGCATAACCAGGGGCGGTAATATGAAGCTCTTTTGAACCACTTTTTAAATCAGTTATTACGAACTTACCGCTTGCATCTGTTACTGCTGTTATATCTGAGCCTTCAACTTCTACAGTTGCGTTGGTCACCACTTTACCTTGGTTGTTTAAAACAACACCTTCGATGGTATTTGCAAGCACACTTGCAGGTAATAAAGCAGCTATCAAAACAGCTAATTGAGATTTTCGTGTCATTTGAATTCCTTTGCGAATGTTATATTGTATCAATTGTGCTTGAAATGTTATATTGTATCAATAGTTAATTAACTAAAAATCATTCAGGGCATACAATTTGGCTACATAACCTATATAAATTCAGTGCTTTAAATATTTATTGTCATTGTTTAGGTGTTGTTTGTGGGTGAGTTGTTTGTTGTGAAGCAAAAGTTAGTTGTTACATTTATTTATCTCTAGTTAATACATTTTTAGATAAAACCACAACGGAGGCATTGGCAACAAGGATGGCAAAGTTAAAACGCCAGCTCACTTGGTTAGTGTGGGTAATATGAATAAACAGCAATTTAAAGAGATGGTTGGCTTTGCGATAAAAAGATGTGAAGCCTCTGAAAAAAAATTAACGCCAAAACGCCAGCAGGTATTTGAAATTCTATTGCAAGTAAATAAACCTTTGTCTGCTTATGAGTTAACAGATCAATATAATAAGCAAATAAATACACCGATTTTGGCAATGTCCGTTTATCGGATATTAGGCTTTTTAGAGTCGGTAGGTCTGGTACATAGATTAAAGTTAGAAAATAAGTTTATACCGTGCAGTCACGTTAATGATGATAGAGAGCATCAACTATCGATGTTCTTAATTTGTAGCTCTTGTAATAAAGCAAGTGAGGTGAATGACCTTAACAATTCGGTTAAATCTTTGTTTAGGGAACTGAAAATGAAAGGGTTTACGCCAGCAACTTCGCAATTAGAAATCTCAGGTGTTTGTTTTGGGTGCCAGCAAAGTACCGCTAACACAATTAAAAAGAAGGATAAAAAATGAAGCTGACTCAAACGACAGCAGATAAGTTTGCCATTGGACTTTCGTTAATGTGCACGGTACATTGTTTTGCAACACCGGTTATTTTAGCGCTGTTGCCAAGCCTTGCTGTACTGCAAATAAATGGTGAACAGTTTCATTTATGGATTCTTGCTGCCGTACTGCCAACAAGCTTATTAGCTTTGAGCTTAGGCTGTAAAAAGCACAAACGTATACGTTATATGGCGTGTGGAGTTGTTGGTCTAGTCTTTTTGATAACTGCAGTATTATTAGGCCATGAAGTGGCCGAAAAAACCTTCACTTTAATTGGCTCTGCTTTTATCGCGTTAGCTCATTGGCTTAATTACCAACAGTGTTTTAAAAAGCATGACGAAAAATGCCCGTGTTCAGCAGGTGGATCTGACCAAGTAGCCTAGCAATACAAGGGCTCGATTAGGTATTGGGAATTAATCATTTCAGCTTTTAAGGTTTCTCTATATTTTTGTAGTTAAATAAGGGATATTAAAACTCTTTAATATCCCTTTTCCACTTTACCAATGCTGCAATGAATTCGGGGCCAATACCACAGCAGCCACCAATAATTGTTGCGCCAAGGTTGTGCCATTGCTTGGCAAACGCTACATACTCAGCGGGTGATAAATCGCGGTAACCTTGCGAGCCTTCATTGGCTTTATAGTCGCTGGCTATTGGTGTAAAGCCATTCGCAAAGGCCCCTAAATCAACATTTTTATTCTGCTGTTTTAGCACAGTACTTGTGTCGCGTAGCGCTTGTTCAATGACCTCGGGAATAGAGCAGTTGAAGAATATGCCCGCTATATTATGTTCGAGCAATGCTAAGGTAGCATCGGATACTAATTCACCAGAGCGTAATGTTGCTTGTTCGCTTACTTCATCACTTAAGGTAAATGCGAAATAACATGGTTTGTTTGAATTTTTAAGCACCCTTGCCATTACATGAGCTTCTTCAATACTGGAAATAGTTTCGCCAATCCAAATATCTACATATTCATCTTGTGCTTTATATAGGGTATCTAAAATAGTAAATGCGCGTTCACCTTGGAAAAAATCAGCACGGTACGATCCAAATGCGGGTGGCAATGAACCCGCTACTAGCACGTTTTGTTTAGCGTTTTGAGCCGCTTCTTTTGCAATTACAGCAGCTTGCTGTGCAAGTGCTGCACCTTGTGCTTGATATAATGCTTCACCTAAATGAAAGGGGACACACGCATAGCTATTTACCGTAATAATTTCTGCCCCTGCATTTATAAAAGCTTCATGTGCTTGAGTTACGCATTGTGGTGCTTCTATTAGAGCTTGCGCACTCCAAAGTGGCTGTGAAAACGGCGCGCCCATGCGTTTAAGTTCACGGCCCATGCCGCCATCTAATATTGTTAACCTGCTCATAACGGACTTCTAAACGTCTAAATATTTAAGGTTATTCAAACATATTTTTTGACAATTCATAATGAAACTTCATCAGGTTGAGTATGAAAAAAGTTCAATATGCTTTAAACAGGCACAAAAAAAGCGACTACCCAAAGGTGTCGCTGTTCTTTTTATAAGTAAGCTATTACTTATAAAACGCTTCTACTGTGCCTTTTACTTTCATAAGTAATGGCTGACCGCGACGGTCTAGCGCTTTAGGCGCTGCTACTTTAATCCAACCTTCGCTGATGCAGTATTCTTCAACGTCAAAACGCTCTTTACCGTTAAGAGTAATACCGATTTCATGTTCAAATACTTCTTCTACATAAAATTTGCTACGTGGGTTAATAGACAGTTGATTAGGCAATTCTGGTTTGTTTGTATCAGTCATAATAGTGATCTGCGTTGAATTAATTATGCGCTATTGTAGGCAATAGCAGGCTTATGCTCAAGCAAGAGATCAATAAACTAAGCGGCTTTATTATATTTATATTGTGATGTGCTTTTATAGGACTGTTACATATATTATGAGAAGGGTTAAACAGTCGATGGAAATACAAAAGAGGTTTTATTGATATAAAATTTGGCTGTCACCTTCTTGTCATTAAAATTACCTTTATTAGTAACATCTATTTCCTATAGTGCAGCGGTTGATGTTTTTGAGTTCACACTTTTTAAAATAACCACTACATAACAGGAATTAGGATGAAAATTAAAAAAGTCGCTGCGGCGGTTGGGCTAACATTTATGTTAAGCGCTGCTAGCCATGCAAATGTACTACCACAAAGCCAAATAAATAATAACTGGTATACAAATGCACAAACTACGTTAGCTACTAAAAACACCCAAGCACAAAGTGCACAAGTTACAAAAGCAAAAAACGTGATTTTATTTGTTGGTGACGGCATGGGTATTTCTACCCTAACGGCAGCGCGAATTTTAAAAGGCCAACGAGCAGGCAACCCAGGTGAAGAAGGCTATTTAAGTTTTGAAGAATTTCCATATTCTGCACAAGTTAAAACCTACAACGTAGATGCACAAACTCCCGATTCTGCAGGCACAATGACAGCGATGATCTCAGGTGTTAAAACTGATGTAGGCGTGATTGGTGTAGACGAAGACATTGAACGCGGTGTGTGCTCAACAGTTGCAGGAAACGAGCTTTTAACAGCAACAGAACTGGCTGAAATTAAAGGCCTAGCAACAGGTGTTATTTCTACCGCACGTATTACTCATGCAACGCCAGCGGCAACGTATGCTAAATCGGCAGATCGTAACTGGGAAGACATCTCAGATATGCCCGAGGGCTCAGAAGGCTGTGAAGATATTGCCTCACAGCTAGTTAACTTTGAAAAAAATCTAGAAGCGCGCTTTGTAGGTATTGATGTAGACGGCCTTGATTTTGTAATGGGCGGCGGTCGTCGTCACTTTTTACCAAAAGATGCTGCGGCTAATTCAAGTGACGCAGTGAGCGCTGTTGAAGGTGATCGTACTGATGAGCGCAATCTTGTAACTGAGTGGCAAACACAATATCCAAATGCAACGTACGTTATGGACCAAGCTGGGTTTGATGCTATTGCTGACGATGTAACCCAAGTATTTGGTTTATTTAACGAATCGCACATGCAATACGAAGCCGACCGCAGTAATGACGTGGCAGGGGAGCCTTCACTTACCGACATGACGACTAAAGCGATTGATGTACTGGGTAAAAACGAAAATGGCTTTTTCTTAACGGTTGAGTCGGGCCGAATTGACCACGCACATCATGCGGGTAACGCTTACAACGCACTTAACGACACCATTGAATTTGCCAATGCAGTGCAAGCGGCAATCGATAATACCAACCCAGAAGAAACCCTTATTTTAGTCACTGCCGATCACAGTCACGTATTTACTATTGCTGGTTACCCTAAACGCGGTAACCCAATTTTAGGTCAAGTAGTTGCTGTAGGTCAAACAGTGCCAAGCCTTGCCGCCGACGATATGCCATACACCACGGTAGGTTATGCAAATGGACTGGGTTTTAGAGACTTAGGTGATGAAACTGATGCCGATGCAGCGTACTTAAGCGGCCCAGTCGCTGGGCGTGTTGAGCTAAACGGCGTTGATACAACAACCCCTGGTTTTCACCAAGAAACAACCGTACCACTAGGCTCTGAAACGCATGCTGGTGAAGATATTTCATTGCATGCTAAAGGCCCTGGTGCACAACTTGCTCAAGGTGTAATTGAGCAAAACGTTGTATTTCATCTAATTAACCAAGCACTTGAATTAACTCAGCAATAATGGCGGCGAATATGAAAAAATTAACAGTACTTTCTTTAGCAGTAATGGTCGCGCTAGCGGGTTGTTCAAGTGATGACGATAAAAGTAATAACAACATTATCGCAGTAGATAACGCAATAGCTGTGGGCTCAGCGCAATGTATTAATGGCGGTGTAGAAACGCAAATGGGCGTAGATACTAACGAAAATGGCCAGCTAGATAGCGACGAAGTTAACTCATCTAACCTAGTGTGTAATGCGCCGGCAACGTCGTTAACTACAGATCAATTAGCTAACCTTACAGGTAACGCATGGTATAGCGACGCGCAAACTAAGTTAGCAGCAACGCAGCAAGCTAATACCGAGGTGGTTACTGAGTCGGGTAAGGCTAAAAACGTGATTTTATTTGTAGGCGACGGCATGGGTATTTCTACCGTTACGGCTGCACGTATTTTAGCTGGCCAGCTTGAGGGCGGCATGGGTGAAGATTATCAACTTAGCTTTGAAACCATGCCTTACTCAGGCTTTGTTAAAACTTATAATGTAGATGCACAAACCCCCGACTCTGCAGGCACAATGACGGCTATGGTGTCAGGTGTTAAAACCGATGTAGGCGTCATTGGTGTAGACGAAGATATTGAGCGCGGCAACTGTTCAACCGTTGCCGGTAACGAACTGGTGTCTTCGCTTGAGCTTGCCGAAATTGCAGGTAAAGCAACCGGCCTTATTTCAACGGCGCGCATTACCCATGCAACGCCAGCGGCAACGTATGCTAAATCGGCTGATCGTAACTGGGAAGATAACTCAGATATGCCAGCAGGTTCAGATGCTTGTGAAGACATTGCATCGCAGCTTGTTAACTTTGAAGCCAACCTAGAAGCACGTTTTGCAGGTATTGATGTAGATGGCATAGACGTAGTAATGGGGGGCGGTCGTCGTCACTTTTTACCAAAAGATGCCGCGGCTAATTCAAGTGATGCAATGAGCGCGGTTGAAGGGGATCGTACAGATGGCCGTAACTTAGTTACCGAATGGCAAACAACTTATCCTAACGGCAACTATGTAATGGATCAAACTGGTTTTGATGCCATTAGCGACGATGCAACAAAGGTATTTGGCTTATTTAACGAATCCCACATGCAATACGAAGCCGACCGCGCAAACGATGTAGCGGGCGAGCCTTCGCTTTCGCAAATGACCGAAAAAGCAATTAACGTGCTTGATAACAACGATAAGGGCTTTTTCTTATCGGTAGAAGCGGGACGAATAGACCACGCGCACCACGCAGGCAATGCATATAACGCGCTTAACGATACTATTGAATTTGCTAAAGCCGTTAAAGTGGCGATGGACAGTACTAACCCAGAAGAAACATTAATCGTGGTCACAGCCGATCATAGCCATGTGTTTACCATTGCAGGTTATCCTAAGCGTGGTAACCCAATATTGGGTAAAGTGGTTGGTGTAGGCCAAACCGAGCCAAGCCTTGCCGCCGACGATATGCCTTATACCACCGTAGGTTATACCAATGGTTTAGGTTACAGAAACTTAGGCAATGAAACTAATGCTGACGCCTCTTACTTAGCTGGACCTGTTACAGGACGTGTTGATTTAACAAATGTTGATACAACAACACCAGGTTTTCACCAAGAGTCATTAGTACCTCTTAGTTCAGAAACCCACGCGGGTGAAGATGTAGGTGTATACGCAATGGGCCCTGGCGCTCATTTAGTAACAGGCACTAATGAGCAAAGCTTTTTATTCCATGTAATGGACTTTGCCGCAGATTTTGTAAAAGCGGCGGATGAAAAAGTAGCGCAATAAATCAACTAGCTAAACAAACAGCCCGCATTATGTTGCGGGCTTTTTTGTGTCATACAAATGCCATTATTAAGCGTTATTTTAGAGTCATAAAGTAATGTTTAACCGAGAGATTACCCCCAATGAAAAAGTTATTATTTATGCTTTCAGCACTGGCCAGCACGAGTGCGCTCGCCCAGCAGTGCGACATTGATGCTGCGCAACTAAAAGCCGACTATAAAATTACCAATCAGCACAAATCGCAGCACAGCACCCAGTCACTTACTCTTTGGCGAAACAATCAGCAGGTGGCGCATCAAAGTGAAACACTAACCGAGCTTTGGCAGCAGCTAAGTAATAACCAGCTTCGTCCTATTCGTTACTTTAATGCCGAACAACGCGGTATTGAGTACCAACCATCGGAGGTACGTGGAGTGCAAAATTGGAGTGCTAAAAGTCAGCTGGTGGATAACCATTTAATTGCAAAAATGACCCTAGTCAGTTCACAAGGTGAGGGTTGTAATGAGGTAAAAAATTACGTGCTTAATGAGGGCGATAACCAATTTAAGCTGGCTTTTCTCCCGCAAGCAAAATTAGTTAAAACTTTTAGTGTGACCAATAAAAAAAGTGATACTCAAACCTTGCTTAGCTTAAATGATGTAAACAGTGATACACCTGCAATTAAGGCTCAGTTTGCAAAATGGGATAACTTTCAAACCACCGATTACGCCGATATTGGCGATAACGAAAGCGATCCATTTTTAGCTAAAATGATTAATCTTGGCTTTATAGAGCACGGCGCCACCGGTTTTTATAACCAGCAAGGTGAGGCTATTCAAGGTGGGCATCATCATTAGCGTTTTTTGGCTTAACCGTGTTTTCGGTTAAGCCATTTTCATAGTCGTTGGCATCACAGGTATTTAAGTCTTGTCGTGCTTGTTTGTCTTGTTGTAATACTTGCTTTAAATCTTCCATACGTTGGCGCACAGCCACACCATAACTGGCATCATCACCCCATAACTCGGCTAGTTGCAATACGGCAGCACGGTCGTGATCTCTAAATAACTTACCAGCACGCTCAGCATCTTCTTTACTATTACCAAGCAATTGCAATGATTCTATGGCTAAGTTTATGGCTGAGTCGACGGTTTCGCGGTTAAACGCATCTACTTTTAAATTAAGTAATTGATATGCATGGCGGCGATCTATGGCACGCGCTACTATTTTTAATTGTGGGTAGTTTTTATGCGCGAGCTTAATAATCTCAATAGTTTTATCAGGGTTATCAATTGCTACTACCAACATTTGTGCTGTGTGCGCGCCTGCGGCTTCAAGCAGTTCTTGGCGTGCCGCATCACCATAAAATACGGTATTACCAAAGCGGCGCAGCAGTTCTATTTGGCTTGGGCTGTGATCAAGTACGGTAATTTCGTAGCCTTGCGCATGTAATAAACGCCCCATTATTTGTCCAAAACGACCGTATCCGGCAATGATCACATGTTTGGCTGTGCTTATTTGTTCTGGTTTATCAAACTCAGGTGCTGTGGTGCTATAGTTGCGCTTTTGAATTTGCTCATACAGCATAAGCAGTAAAGGTGCTATTAGCATGGAAACGGCAACCACAAGGGTAACTAAATTAGTTTGCTCTGGGGTTAAAATACTCAAGGTGGTTGTTACACTAAGCAGCACAAAGGCAAACTCGCCGCCCTGAGCAAGGGCTAAGGTAAATAGAAGTTGTTGTTTACGGCTAATATTAAAAGCAATTGCCAAGGCAAATAAAATACAGGCTTTAATGGTAATTAATAACACCACTAATGCAATCACGGTACTGAATTGGTTAAATAGCAATTCAAAATTAATTGATGCGCCAACCGTGATAAAAAATAATCCCAGTAATAAGCCTTTAAAGGGCTCTATATCGGCTTCTAGCTCGTGTCTAAATTCACTTTCGGCCAATACAACACCGGCTAAAAAAGTACCGAGTGCGGGCGATAACCCAATACTTTGCATCACCAGCGAAATAGCCACCACTAAAAACAATGCAAAAATAGTGAATATTTCACGCATGTGGGTTTGTGCTATGTATCTAAATAATGGTGCCGAAACATATTTACCGCCAGCAATGATAGCGGCAATAACAGCAACAGAAACCCCTACTTGCTGCCAAATAGGCCAGCTAGCAATGATGGAGTCGTTAATGTCTTTTGAGTTACCTTGTGGTGCAAAAGCGAGTAGCGGAAGTAGCGCTAAAATAGGAATAATCGCAATATCTTGAAATAATAAAACCGAAAATGCATTTTGCCCAGCTTCTTGTTTTAGCCAGCCTTTTTCTTCAAGGCTTTGCAGCACAATAGCAGTTGAAGACAGCGCGAGCATTAAACCAATAGCTAAAGCCGTTTGCCAATGCATGGCAAAAAACCAATAACAAAAGGCAAAAATAGCCGCTGCACTTAGTACCACCTGTAATCCGCCAAGCCCTAATATTGAGTGGCGCAGAGTCCACAAACGCGAAGGTTGCAGTTCAAGGCCAACTAAAAATAACATCATCACAACGCCAAATTCGGCAAAGTGCATTACATCAGTTTGGTCGCCTACGACACCTAATGCATATGGGCCTATCAAAATGCCTGCAATTAAATAACCTAGCACAGAGCCAAGTCCAAGTCGTTTTGCTATGGGAACTGCAACAATGGCAGCAGCTAAGTAAATTAAAGCTATTTCTAACACGTGCTTACCTTATTAACGTTGAGATAAATAGCATGGCTTAGGTGCGTATAAAATACAATGAGTTATGTGGATATATGCTGTTATTTGTTGTGTGCGTTTTAAAAACGCACACAACAAGGCTAAATATTACATATGTTTATAATAGCTGATCTTGGATCGTCAGACGCTGAATAAAAAATAGTAATAGGCCAATTATAAGTGTTCTCAACGTTGCTTTCGGTTACCGTCACCTCAAATTTAGCAGTTGCTGGTAGGTCTATAAGCAGTTCGCTATCTAGGTAGGTGCTTCCTGATTTTTGCAAAACGAGTGCCTGAGTTTGGTTAAATTGATATTCAAAACGTGCAGAGGCTAGCAGTGTTTCGGTCATGTTAAAGTTTACGTTAATGGTATCTGGCCCGGTAAACTCAGGACATACAAATACGGTAACCTCCACGCTTTGAAATACGGGTAAACTGTTTTGTTCTAAGTCTATCGTAAAGTTATTTTGGGTAATTGCGGGAGAGTTATAGATGGCATTAGCAAGGCGCGGATCGTTGCTGGTTATAGTAATGTTTTCACCTTCAGCTAAGTTAAGTGTTTCGTTAAACTGACCTGCGCTATTTGTGGTGTACGGCACATTGTTAATTGTGAGTTTGGCATTACTAATTGCGGTTCGTTGCACGTTGGTAATTTGCCCTTTTATGTTGCCCGTTATTTGCGATGAATTAGTAGCTGTAACCGAAAACTGAGTAATGGCTTGGTAGTTGTCAGCATCAGTTACCGTGAAAGTTAAGATATAGTTACCAGTTAGATCGGGTGTTAATTCGGTTATGTTTTGGTTGGTGCTACTTAAACTAGCAGATGAACCTGTTGGTGTAGAGAGCTCCCATTCATAGCTAAGCGCGGTGCCCTCTGGATCATAGCTTTGGCTTGCATCAAAGTTAACGGTGCTACCAACGGTGCTGTAGCGAGCTTTATCACCGGTATGAATAATAACGGGCTTGGCGTTTTGTGTAACATTAATAGTGAGTGTTTGTGTGTCTGAAAACTGCTCACCATCATTGGTTTTAAGTGAAACAACAACTTGCCCTTCTGCTGGCGCGCTAAGCGTGGGGGCTGAGCTACTTGTACTGCTTAATACAGCTTGATTTGACGACGAAACTATTTCCCAATGGTAACTTAAAACTGCGCCTTCGGGGTCGTAACTGGCTGAGGCATCTAAAGTGACTTGCTCATTAACACTAATTGAAGACTTGTAACTTACTAGAGTAACTGGTTTTTTATTATCCTTTGTATGCAGCACCGAGGTTACTTGTGGTGAGCTGAGTTCACCGTCAGATACAACTAGGGTAACAACGTAATCGCCTTCAACATCAGCAGTAAGCGAAGGGGTAGCCGATGTGCTTTGCTGTAATTGCGCAGTGCTACTTTCAGGTTTTGCTTGCAGTTGCCAGTTGTAAATTAGAGGGTCGCTATCGGGGTCGCTACATTGTAGGCATTGTAGGGTAGTTAATGTATTTAAGGTTATATCAGTTTGCTCTGCAAGAACGGCAATAGGCGCTTTGTTTTCGGTGGTAACGCTTAAGGTTACTTGCGCGGTATCACTTAGATTACCTTCATCGGTTACGCTTAGGGAGATTGTGTACTCACCCAATTCATTCGATGCAAAGCCTGCATTTTTGGCAATTGCATTCGATAAGCTTGGGTCGCTGTTCTCAGGCTTAGAGGTTATTGCCCATTGATAACTTAGCGTGTCGTTTGCATCTGGATCGGTACTTTGTTCACCATTTAATGTTACGAGTTGGTTGGGTGAAAGTGTACTGTTTTGAACTGAAATAACAGCGTTTGGCGCAGAATTTACAGCAAGCTGCTCACTTTTTATAAGTACGTTACTATTAGCGGTATCACCAATTGAGTTAGTAATAGTTAATTTAACGCTGTATTCGCCTAGTTTATCAGCAACAAATTGGCTGTTAACGCGGGTGCTATTTTCAAGTTGTGCAGCGCTTGATGTAGGTGTTTTGATAAATTGCCATTGGTAGCTATTAATTACCGCATTAGTAGCGGTGCTTTGTGCTGCTGTTAATTTAACTACATCACCTTGTTTTACGGTTTGTGTGCTGCCTGCGTTTGCAATGAGCTGTGCGTTTGAGGTAACGGTAATTTGTTTGCTTACTACCGAGCTTGAAATTTTGCCGTCGTTCACAATCAGCTTTAAGGTGTAATTTTGCGCTTGTGCTACCGAAAACGTCACAGTGCGTTGGTTGTTAGTATTAAGCGGTATGTTTTGTTGCTCGTCTGCGCTAAGGAGTTGCCACTGGTATGTGAGTGTATCGCCGTCAGGATCGCTACTATTTGCAGCACTAAAAGTAATGGGTGTATTGGTTTTATATTCTGATTGTTCAGTGCCAATAACAGCCACTGGTTGTGCATTTGTGCTAACTGGGGGAGTGACTTGCTTAGTTTCAGAGCTGCCTGAACCACCACACCCGAGAAGTGTGAGTAAAGTGGGTAATATAATTAAAAGTATCCGTTTCATATTAATATCCTTATAAAATTAAACATTAATATGTACCTAAAAAAGAAATAAAGCAAAAAAAAACAAAGTTTTTTGTCGCTCTTTAGTGATTTGGTTTTTAGTTACTGGTTTAGTTAAGTAAACGCGCTTATTGCGTGTAAAAAATCAACCGAAAACCCACTTAAGTGAACGCATTACTGTTATGGTATCGTTTATATATCGAGCCATATTTTTATTACAGGAATAACCTTTTCTTTATGATTTCGCTAAATAATGTATTTTTTACTCGCCAAGATGGTGGCTTGAAACGACAAATAATTAATGATTTATCGTTAACTATTTTACCCGCTGCACACATTGCCTTACTAGGTGATAGTGGCTCGGGCAAAACAACATTATTAAATTTATTAGCCGGTTTACTGTCTCCAGATGCTGGAACTATTACGGTTAATGAGCAAAAAATTAGTGAATTGAGTGCTAATGAGCTTGCGCTTTATCGGCGTAAAATAGGTATTATTTTTCAGCATTACCAATTACTCAGCCCGTTAAATGTAAAAGACAACATATGCTTTCAAGCAAGGCTTAATGGGTTATCGCCTAGCGACGATGAAGTAAATACGATGGCTAAAAAACTGGGTTTAGAAGGCAAGCTTACAGCAATGCCTGAGCAACTCTCTGGTGGGGAGCAACAACGAGTGGGCATAGGCCGTGCGCTATTAAATAAGCCTAAGTTATTATTGGCTGATGAACCTACGGGTAACCTTGATGCCGCTCGTTCACTCGATATAGTTACGCTATTAAAAAGCCTGTGCGAAGAGCAGCAAATAATACTTATTATGGTCACTCATAGTCAGCGATTGGCCGACCAGTTTACTACGCAATTGTTTTTAAAAGATGGCCAAATTAATGGCTGAGCTTAAACTTATATTAATAACGTATATGCAGTTTTATCGCCGCCATGTAGGGCTGTTATTACTGTTTTTTATTGGCTTTAGTTTGGGCGCGGCGCTACTTACTGCAATACAGGGCTTAAACTTAGAGGCCGGTAAGCGCTATCAACAAACCACAGCACTAATTGCAAACCCAGTGACGCATTTTGTACGCCCAGTGCTAGGTGAAAACAGGTTGCCCAACAGTATGTGGTCGCGTATTAGGGCGGCTGGCTTTACGCAGGTTCAACCGGTTTTAGAGGGCGTAATTGAAACCAATGAGCAGCAAAAGCTCGCGCTTAGGGGCGTCAATTTATTGCAGTGGCTTACAGAAAATACCGGCGGCTCAGCATCAACAACCAACAAGCGTTATTCTGGGTTTGAACAGTTACTAAATACTGTTTATATCGATCCTAAATTAATACAGCGGCTAAATTTAAAAAACAGCCGTATTAATATAAACATGGGTGATGCCACACGCACTTTAGCTGTAAGCGAATTACAAGGTTTAGGCATGACCATGCTGGTGGACATTAGCCTTGCTGATAAATTACTGCGCGCAAATGGGGTAATTAGTTACTTTGAAGTAAGTGGCTTAAATAATAAACAAGTAGCCCAATTAAACCTATTGTTAGGCGATCAAGCACGCCTTGAAGCTGCGCAAGAGCAGGCTTTTGATGCGCTCTCTGAGGCTTTTTTCTTTAATTTACAAGCGCTGGCTTTGTTAGGTTATGTGGTGGGTGCGTTTTTAAGTTTTAATGCAATTAAACTTGCGTACAATGCGCGCGCTCACTTACAGCAGCAAATGTGGGTGCTGGGTTGTCAACGGTCGGCGTTAATTAAAGCGCTGGTTATTGAATTAACGGTGCTTAGTTTTTTTGCTGCGTTATTAGGTGCGTTACTAGGCGCGGCACTGGCAAACACCTTAGTTATGGATGTATCGGCGACTCTGAGAGGGCTCTACCAGCTAGACAGAAGCTTTGTAGTAAGCCTTGATAGCAGCATGATTGCTAGCGGCTTTTCACTTAATGTTGTTGTTTTGTTGGGGTTTTTGGCCAGCCAATCGGCTCGATTAAGTACTTTTTGTGCGCGTATTAAATGGCTAATGTTTGCGTTAGCTATTTTTGCAGCCAGCTACTTAGCGTTAACGGCAAATACCAAAATAAGTGCCTTATTGCTGTGTGTTTGTGTGCTACTGCTCTTTTTTGTAATTACACCACCGGTAGTTAAAGCCGTTTTTAAACTGCCATGGCCAACACAAAACCCGATTATTCAGTGGTTAAAAGCCGACAGCCTAGTGCAGTTACCTGCATTACTAAGCTCTGTACTCGCTATTTTAATGGCGATGGGAGCCGCCGTAGGTATGCAAATTATGGTTGGCAGTTTTAGCGACACCTTAGATACACACCTTGAAAAACGCCTAAGCGCTGATTTATACGTAAGGCCCGATCAAAACATTCAAGCGTTAGGGGCTAAGTTGCGTGAACTCCCTGAGGTCGAAAAAGTAGGCGTATATTGGTCAGCTAAAAGTGAGCTTAAAGCACCTAAAAATACGATAGCTGTTGATGTTATGGCATTTGGTGCAACAGCCAGCTACAACCAACACCTTACTTTGTTAAACAATAAAGCACCTACATCTGCTGCAGTATTTGAAAAGAACAAAAACGGGGTTGTGGGTTGCTTAGTGAACGAACCCGCCTTGCTGCAGTATTCGCTTAAAGTAGGTGATGTAATAACCCTAAAACAGCATATTAATACACTAACGTGCCAAGTACGTGCTGCCTATTTTGATTACGGCGAGCAAGGGTTAAATGTTGTTGTAACAACTAATGCATTATTGAATAGCAGCTTAAATTACACCGAGTATGGTTTATCGCTTTGGTTAAAGCCCCATAGTGACGTTGACGCCATAGCCGAATATATTCAAAAACAGCACCAATTAGATAGCCAACAAGTCATTGCTAATCAGCAGTTTAAACGCTTTGCAAAACAGCTATTTGGTAAAACTTTTTATGTTACTCAGGCGCTTAATATATTTATTATGCTGATTGCATTATTTGGTATGTGGGTAAGCTTTTTAACTTTAGGGCGAGGGCAATTACAGCCCATGGCGGTATTACAAACGCTGGGTGTCACACAACAGCAATTATTGGGAGCAAAAGTACTGCAAGCTGCACTTATTATTTTAACCACCTTGTTATTAGCTATACCATTGGGGCTTAGCCTTGGATGGGTACTATTAACTTACGTCATGCCAATTGCCTTTGGTTGGACCATGGCCATGACCGTTAATTGGCTACAGTTAGGTGGCTTTACGGTGCTTATGTTTATGTTAGCTTTATTTGTGAGCGCGTTACCGCTGATAAAATTAACGCGAAGCGCCGTTGCCGATAATGTTGCCAAGCTATAGGACTTACATGAATAGACTAAAAGCAGCTGTTACCTTTATTTTTATTGGCGCATTAAGCGCGTGCCAGCCCGAAGCAGAGCAAGTAAATCAAGATAAACCAATGCATAGCGGGTTTGCACAACAATTTGGTGAACCTGTAAACAAAAATCAAGGATTGAGCTTTCCACGTGATCATGGGGCGCATCATCAACAAGGAATTGAATGGTGGTACGTGACTGCTAATTTAAAGGCAGATAATGGCGACACCTTTGGTGTGCAATGGACTTTATTTAGGCTCTCGGTTGATGAGCAAAGCACACAAACAGAACCATCACCTTGGTGGAATGGGCAGCTTTACTTTGCTCACTTTGCAATACAAACCGATTCACAGCATCAAGCGTTCGAAAAATATGGCCGATTGGGGCAAGTAAATATAACAGCGCAGCCATTTGAAGCTCGCCTAGATGATTGGCAGTTAGCAAGTAAGGATGCAACATTTTTACCGCTCAGTTTAAAGGCGCAGCAGGAAAATTACAGTGCTAACCTGGTGCTGGCTAATAGCCCACTTGTAAAACATGGCGAGCAAGGTTATAGCCAAAAGACTCACCAGGGGCATGCCTCTTACTATTACAGCTATCCGTTTTTACACGCACAAGGCGACATCACATTTGCGGGTAAAACTTTTAAAGTAACTGGAGATGCTTGGTTAGACAGAGAGTGGTCTTCGGCGCTAATCGATCCTACCCAAAATGGTTGGGACTGGTTTAGCATTCAGGCTGATGATAAAAAACAGGGGGGCTTAATGGCATTTTGTATTCGTAATGGTCAACAAAGTTATGACTACTGCAGTGCATCGCACATTACGCAAAGTGGAATTGTGCGCGCCATTGCAAATGACGACGTGACCTTACAGGTATTAAAAACATCTGAGCTTACAGCCCAAACAACGCCCTGTAGTAAAACCTACCCAGTTAAGTGGCACCTCAAGGTTAAAGGGTTTGAGCCAATTATAATTGAAGCACGTAACCCCGATTCACGAAATCAATTGAGCATTCCCTACTGGGAGGGGCGAATTAAAACTCAAGGCGGTTTTAAAGGTAAAGGTTATGCAGAACTAGTTGGTTATTAGCGGGCTATAAAATGGCTTTCAAAAAGAAATGCACTTAAGCCAAGGTTAAGTGCATTTTATTAAGGGCTCAGTATATTAGTCTAGCTTTACTGAACCAGAGATATTATCGATGCTAACATCGCCAGAGCCTGCTTCTGTAATTGTTAGCCCTTTAGCATGATTAACGCGAATATCGCCAGAGCCATCTTCAATGGTAACGCTTGCATCAACATGTTCAATGGTTAAGTCGCCCGAGTTATCTTCAACGTCGACAGCGCCATTAATATGTTGTATTGCTATGCTTCCCGACCCGTCTTCAACAGTTAATGTACCACGTACATTGCTTACATTCATATCGCCTGAGCCATCATCAATATTTGCATTGCCATTAACGTTATTAATAGTAATGCTGCCCGAACCATCGTTAAGATCTAGATTGCCAGTGATGCTTTGAAGAGAAATATCGCCCGAGCCGTCGTCTATGTTTAGGTTTTTAGCGCCATTGATTGATAAGCTGCCAGAGCCATCTTTTACATCAATATTATTTTTCATGGCGTTAATAGTTATGTCGCCTGAGCCATCATCAATATCTAGCTCAAGATTGTTAGGGACGGTGACCACTAAATTAATGCTTGGCGATTGGCCGCTGTAAAAGCTAATACCATTATTACTTGTATTTTGGGCAACAAGCTTTGCTTTAGTGCCACTTTGATCGAGTGTGAGTTCGTATTCGTCGTCAATATCGGCTGTGTAAATAGTGGCGTCAACATTAATACTGGTTGCTGTTGATGAGCCCATTATTTTAAGTGAACCTGCGCCGCTTAATACGTCTAGGTATTCAAGGTTATTGCTAGGTAATGTAAGTTGTTGTGTTTGTTTTACCGATGCAACGCTTGGCGAAATATGAAACACGCAGCCACTTAATAATAAAATACCGCTAATTAGCGAAAGTGGTTTAGCAATGGTAGATACAGTTGATGAGCTCATGGTTAGTCCTTTTAATGTGACGTTATTTGTTAATATAACAAGACTAGAGCAATAATGGGGCCTAAATTTAAGTATTTTTTTTATAATAAATTTAGTTTTTTGCTAAAAATTAAAAGACTAATTAGTGGTTAAAATTACTAACTATTAATAAAAAGGATGCATAGCGCATCCTTTTTTGTTTTAACGACTGGTTTTAATTATACAAATTAAAAGCTGTAAGTAATGTTACCGTATAAAAAGCGACCATCTAAACTGTATGGTGCATACGGTGTGTATGGAAATATTTGGCTAAAGGTAGAGTAACCAATATTATCGACCGTGGCTTGCGGGTATTGGTCAAATAAGTTGTTGGCACCGAGTGCAAATTTCCACTCATCGTTAGGGCGATACGCAACTTCTAAATCGGTTATCCATTTAGCGTCTAGGTATTCATCGCGATCGGCGGTAGTAGAAATATCGGCAACTTCACCATAACGTGTTGCACGCAAAGTTGTTTGCCATTCGTTAAAGTTCCACACTGCCGACAGATTCAGTTTGTTGTCTGGAGTACCTTCTTCAAAACGACCTACTTCACGGCGTGCAAATACAACATAGTCGTCACCTAATGAGTTTAATTGTTCAGGATTATCGTCAACGTGTGTTACTTCGGTGTCGTTAAAGTTAGCTGCCGCGTTTAATCGCACGTCGCCAAAGTTATCTAACTGTAGTAGGTAAGTTGCAACAATGTCTACGCCTTGCGTGCGTGAGTCGATTGCGTTGGTAAAGTAGCGTACGCTTTCGGTATTTAACTCACCAGCATCCGTTAAAATTTGTTGTACTGCGGCACCGCTTAAGTTTTCAGAGAGCACAATACGGTCATCAATATCAATGCGGTACGCATCAACCGTTAAACTAAAGTTACCTTGGGTATAAACAAATCCAGCGGTAACATTAACCGAGTCTTCGGCATCAAGCTGTTTTGCACCTAATGCTTGCGCTGCAGGGGCTGAGCTTGGAAATAAGCCAACTTCAAAAGGCTGGTTATTTTCAAGAATAGTCGATATTTGACGGTACGAGCTTTGTGCAAGTGACGGCGCACGAAACCCAGTACTGGCAGCACCACGTAATGATAGGTTGTCGGTAATACTGTAACGCGTGGCTAATTTTGAAGTAAATGTGTTACCAAAGTCGCTGTAATCTTCGTAGCGGCTAGCTAAAACCATGTTCCAGTTGTCGGTTAGGTAGGTGTCAAACTCAACAAATAGTGCAACGTTATGGCGGCTTTCATCGGTTACGCTTTCTGGACCAAAACCCGAAAGTACTTGTGCGCCACCGGCAGCAATTGGATTGCCATTGCTATCAAGTGCAGTAATGTAAGAGGATTCTTCACCTTGTTCTATTTTATAGCTTTCGTGGCGGTATTCAGCACCTAGAGTAAAAAATACGTCGTCAGGTAACCCTAAATCAAGGGTTGTGCTTGCATCACCATTGACTATAAATTGGTCATAAACTAGTGCGCCGTTATCAAATTCGGTGGGGCTGGTAGCACCTAAAGACGTATTTAAGCTATTTACAACATCAAATGCAAAGTCGTTGCGGCCATAGTTGGTACTTACATCCCATGTCCAGTCACCTGTTCCACCTTCTAGGCCTAGGGCAAATGAGTAGTCTTCAACATCGGTTTCAATTTGCGGTAAAAAACCATCTGGGTAGAGTGCTAATACGTTACGGCTGTCTTGTGCACGGCGGTAAAAACCACCTGAGTTACCTTCTCGTTTTGAGTAGCTACCAAATGAATACAGGTTTAGGCTGTTATCTAGCTCGTAACCCATATTGTAAAATAAAGCATAATCTTCAAGGTCTGCTTTACCAAAACGATGGTTGTAACGGTCAATAGTAAATTCGCGCGGGTCTAGGCTGCCATCGTCAAGGCGGCTGTATTGCTCACGCGGATCAAAACCAGAGCGTTGTGTTGGGCTGTTATCGCGGTATTCAATCGATACATTTACAAAGCCGCTGTCTGATAATGCAAATCCAGAGTTAGCGCTAATAGTGCGTGTTGCGCCATCGCTAATTTCACGGTCATCACCTAGGTTAAATGCAAGATCGCCGTTTGCATCTGCGTAGGTGCTTTCTAAGTTCGGTGCGCCCGCCATTTGTGTATCGTATTCACCATAGGTTACGCTTACACTGCCGCCTTCAGAGGCGTCTTTTAAAACAATATTAATCACCCCGGCAATGGCATCTGAGCCGTATTGCGCTGCGGCACCATCGCGTAGTACTTCTACGCGCTTAATGGCTGATGTAGGGATCATGTTTAAATCTACCGCGGTAGAGCCTCTGCCTACAACACCTGCTAAGTTTAAAAGCGCACCAGAGTGACGACGTTTACCATTTATAAGCACTAAAGTGTGATCGGGCGCTAAGCCGCGCAGTACAGCAGGTTTTGCGTGATCTGTTCCATCACCTAAAGTGGCGCTTGGAAAGTTAAAGCTGGGTACTTGGTTAGCAAGAACCTGGCTGACTTCAAGTTGACCTGTGCTTGCCATGTCGCTGCTAGTAATAATATCTACTGGCACTGAGCTTTGTGCAATACTTCGCAAACTACGGCGAGTACCAGTTACTGAGATTACTTCGATGTTCTCTTGTGCTTGGGTATCTTGTTCTGCTGCATTAGCTGTAACGAAAGAGCTGCTAAGTGCAGAGGCTACGGCCAAGCTAAGTGCTAATTTATTGGCTGATAAACGCTTAAAAGTCATGAATGTTCCTTAAGAACGTCGTTGTTTTGGTGAGTTTGAAAAAGGAGCGAATCATATAGAAGCGCTCAACTACGTGCAAAGATAAAAACCATCTATGTTATTCACGTTTTTAATAAGTAAGGCCACTGTTTACGTACGTTATAGACGATTAGATCGTTACTGTTGCAATCTTGTAGCGAATGGTGACGAAATCAATAAAAGTAAAAGAGAGATTGCAAAAAAAGTGATAGGCAGAAAAAAGCCAAGTTAAAAACTTGGCTTAAAAATACGTTTAAATAAGTCCCTAAATAATTACTCAGGGGCTACTTCAAGCGTTGTAAATAAAGCATAACGACCCGAATCTACGCCTTTTTCCTTCACATCAACTTCGGTTGCGGTTTCTATTAAATAAACACCAGGTGCGTTCCATGTTGTTGTAAAAAAGCCGTTTTTATCGGTGGTTACTTTTACTTCGCCACGTTCGTTACGGTAGCGAGTATCGCCTCTTAAAATATTAACTTCAATGCCTTCGCCTGCTGGTTTTCCGTCTTGTAGTAATTGAAAACGTGCTTGCTCACCAACAAATAAGTCATTTGGGTGTGTAGGGCCACTTAGCTCTAAGCCTAAACCTAACAGGGCTGGCTTAGATGTACCGTTGCGGCTTACAAAGGTATCTACTGTTGAAATAACTTTAGTGGTGCGCACGCCTTGAGCGCTGCTAGGTAATTTAGCATCTGTTTTTTTACCAAATACACGTTTGCGTTTACCCTCTTCGTCCTTATAGAAGGTCATGTACATTGGCTTTTGCGTCATAGCAATGTGGTAAGTGCCTTCTTCTTTGAGGCTTACTGCTGCTGAGCTCTTGCGCTTTAAGTAATAAGCACGAATGGTTTCAGATACTTTCTCGCCGTTTGGTGCAAGTGCTATTAATAATGTGTCGTCGTACTCTGCGCCTTTTTCTTTTGGCTTAAAGGCTTTATCAGGTGCAAACATTTCGTTAGAAATACTTGCGTCAATCATAACGTAATGCGCTTTATCGCCAGAAAGCGAAGTGTGCGAAGGTAGTAACCAACGGGCATGTGCGCTTGCCGCTGTTGAGACTAGCGCCGATAAACTCAGTGCGCCTATTAATGCAATTTTTGATAAATTAACGTTCATTATTTTTCCTTTAAATTTGAATGATAAGTAGGGGCTACCTAGCGCTTACAGTGATAAAGCTGGTTGTAAATTCGTTTTTACCTTCAATAGTTATTTTCTCTGATTGAGTTAAATCAAGCTCAATACGGCTGTAATCACGGCCACCTTCTTCGCGCACAACTTCAATATTAAGTAGGTATTTACCGGGCGTTACAGGGTTACCGTTTAGATCGTTGCCATCCCAACTAATTGTATATGTGCCGGCACGCTTGGTTGCGCCGCTGACACCATCAAACTGAGCATTACTTTTACCGGCTTTGCGCCACCATTGGCGTAGGTCTTTAAACCATTCCGCTTTTTGTACCCAAAGCGCTAATGTTGTGACGTGTTTACGCTCTGGCGTTTCCAGCCATACAGCAACATAAGGTCGGTGGTAAGGTTGCACGTTTAAATCGGCGAGGGTTAATTCAACTTCTAACCTTGACGATTGTGCATGAGCATTAATTTGAAATAGCGCGGCGACTAACAGCGTGATGCTTAGCCATGGTTTAACTTTAAACATTAAGACACTCCTTTTATTTGTGGCACCCAACACAGGTAAATAACGATAGGTGTTGCTACACCTAATGCGGTTATCCATATTCCTGCTAAGCGTTTTTTTCTATTTTGAAATAAAATAATCATGCCGGTGATGGCAAATAGGATCATCAGCACTGCTGATATATCAATAACCCAGCTCCATACTTCACCGCTGTAACGACCTTTATGTAGGTCGCCAATTACACTTAAAAACCCCCCAGTTTGATAATCGAGTAACAATTCGCCACTAATAAAATCAAATTCTGCGTAGGCGTAGCCTGCTGGTAATGGATAGTCGAGCATGACCAGTGAATCTTGCTTTTCCCATTCAATGCTTTTTACTTTATTCAGCCCATATTGCTTGGCTAGGTAAGCTTCTATTTGGGGGTAAATAGCAGGTAGGGTGTTTAATTGTGTTTGTGCTTTTGTAAGTAGTTTAGCTGGAATTGCAGCGGTAATTTGGCCGTTGTTTTTATCGTTTTTTAACCAGTCAACGTGGTTTAGCACTATGCCGCTTACACAAAATAAAATAAGTAGAAAAAACAAAGCGGTAGAAATATAGATATGTAAAGCACGACTCGTACTATATAAAGCGCGTTTATTAACAAAGGGCATAAAAGGTGCAAATTTAATTAATTTGTACGGATGATAATGATTTGCATTAGCTGTTACAAATTTATTTACCAAACTTTACACTTTATTTTGCTTATACAGACCCTAGTTTTTAGGTGGAGTTGAGGGCTTAGAAATTAAGTAAGTTAAAACCAGCACTTCAACCACAGCAACTAGGGCAATAACCCAAGCTGGAGGGCTGCTGTATAATAAAAATATAAAGCCTATTAGCATACCTAGACCCGCAGCATATTTTGCCTTTACAGGAACTACTTGATGAGCGCGCCAATGTTGTAATGTTGTCCCAAAGCGAGGGTGTTTTAATAGCCAAGATTCAAGCGCGCTAGATGAGCGAGCAAAACAGGCTAAGGCTAAAATTAAAAACGGCGTGGTTGGCATAACGGGTAGGGCAACACCAATAATGCCGAGTAATACACACAGTAACCCCAGCAATTTAAAGCCGATATTTTTATAATAAATAAAAACGTTTTTTATGTTCACGCCAGCTCTATTTAATAAATTAAACGGTAAAAGGTAAGTTAATTACAGGATAAAATGAAGCTTAAATGGCTTAGTTACATGTTATCAACTAAGTCATTTAAGGCGATAAAAGGGGTTTTATTATTCTTATACTGCGTTTTATTCTTTAGGAGTTTGAAACAGTGCGCCGACTTCTAAAAGCGGTGAAGCGTCTAGCTTATCAGCATCCATCATTGCGGCAATACGTTGCATTGATGAAAGGAGTAAACTCTGTTCCCATTCAGCAAGTGCTGAAAATTTTTCGATAAAATGCTCTTGTAATGGCTGAGGTGCTTTTTCGAGTAGTTCCTTACCTTGTTCGGTAAGGTATAAGCTGACTCGGCGCTTATCCATTTGACTGCGTACACGTGTTACTAAGTTTTTGCTCTCTATTCGGTCAAGAATATTAGTAACCGTTGCTGGGCTTAAGTTGACGTTTTGCGCAATACGGCTGGCGGTAATACCATCTGTTTGAGACACTTCCTGCATGATAAGCAGTTGTGGCCCTGTTAAACCCGCTGTTTTATTAAGTTGCTTTGAATGTAAGTCAATCGCACGGATCACCTTGCGTAAAGAAACTAGTAACTCGTCATATTTTTGCATTTGTTTGTCTCATGGAAGGCGAATGATTTGCCGTAATCATGAAATGTTACACATCAAATAAATTGAATTCAAATGATATATGTTATTTATGCCAGCTATTATTAGTTTTTATTGACTTTTATTAATTTGATCAGTAATTAAAATAGCATTTATTATCTTTATTTTATTAAATGCTTATAACATTCTATTTGTGAACCTTCCCTAGGTTGAAAGGCAGAATTGTAAAGCTTTAGTCGTAATTTTACCGTTGATTTTGCATAAGAATATAGTAACTAACTCAATTTAAATAACTATTCTATGTAGCTTATGCTTTAAGCATGCATTATTGTTTGTGTACAAGTAACCTGAACTCAGGTTAAGTATTAAAAATTAGTCTCAGTGTTAAAGGAAATAAAATGCAATTATCACCCTCAGTATGTATTGAGCGTACACATAGCGGTTTAGAATTTATTAGTATTAATAGTCGCCAATGTGAGGCGAAAATATTTTTACAAGGTGGGCAAATAACTGAGTTTACACCCAAAGGTAAATTGCCATTATTGTGGGTGTCTGGGGATGAAACCTTTAGCGAAGGGAAAAGTATTCGCGGCGGCATTCCTATTTGCTGGCCTTGGTTTGGTCAACATGAAAATACAGACTTCCCAGCTCATGGCTTTGCTCGCACACTCGTATGGCAAGCTGATGAAGTGCATGAAACCGAGGACGAAGTTACGGTTAGCCTAAAATTACCCATGAGGCAGGTAGACTCTACCTTTTGGCCGCATCAATCTTCTTTACGGGTTGAGTTTATTTTATCTGAGCAATTAGAGGTGCGTTTAACCACCTCTAATTTAGGCAATGTACCATTTAGCTATACACAAGCGCTGCATACTTACTTTCCAACACAAGATATTAAGAATACCCGTGTGACAGGCCTGCAAGGGGCAAAATATATAGAGTTTGGTCAAGGGCCTCATCAGCAACATGATGTGGTCGACTTTTCCCGTGAAACCGATATGGTTTATACCCAAGCCGCAGCAGTTCAAACAATTGATACTCCTCAAGGGATGATCAGTGTTAGCAGAGAAAACTCGCAGTCGTGCGTACTATGGAATCCATGGATTGAAAAATCAAAGCGGCTATCAAATTTTGCCGATGATGATTATAAAAGCATGTTATGCCTAGAAGCTGCGAATGTGCTTGAAGATGCGGTTACGCTTGAGCCAAAACAAAGTCATACCTTAGTGACAACAATAAAGTGGCTTGGCTAAGTCCAATGGAGCAAAGTGTGTTTACTAATCAACAAATAACCGATCTACCGCAACATAAAAGCATAGTGTTTGAGCCGCTTGCCGATAAAGCGTTATTGCATGCACAATTGAATTGGTTGTTATTTTTCATTCCTTTTTGCTTAGTGCTAGCGGTTGTTTGTTATTTTAATACAGATTTTGCTGCCATGGCGCAAGGTTACTTATTGGTTGCTGTTCCGCTATTAATTTTACTTTGTATGCTATACAGCGTGTTCAGTATTAAATTACAAGGCAGTGCATTGCGTACCCACGATATAGCATTTAAAAAGGGTATTATTTGGCAGCAGGTAACTATTTTACCGTTAGCACGAGTGCAGCATATTGAAATACATCGTGGGCCAATAGAGCGAAAACTGGGTTTAGCCAGTTTAAGGCTTTACAGCGCAGGGGGGATGAGTGCTGATTTACAAATTAGCGGTCTGACCCACGAAAAGTGCAAAAATATCCGTCAATTTGTACAAAGCTATCGCCACGATGAAACCGCAAGCGAGGCTACTGCCAGTGAGTGTTGATGCTACGCAAATGACGCCACCTTCACTTAATTGGCAAAAAGTCTCGCCCTGGGCATTGGCTTATTTTGTGATGCATTTTAGTGTTCGCTTTGTCAAAGACGGCTTATTTAATTTACTGCCTGTGTTAGTGGTATTTGTTACCCAGGTAGAAAATAAACTATTTTGGGGGCAAGTTGCGCTCGCGATTGCTTTGACTTCATTGCTTGCTTATTGTTTTTTGTATTACCGTAGTTTTCGTTTTTGTATTACTGACGAGCATGAAATTTTACTAAATAAAGGCGTATTTAAAAAAGAGCGACTCACCTTAAAGTTTTCTCGAGTGCAAAATGTAAACATAGCTGAGCCCTTTTATTTTACTCCAGTAGGTTTAGTTAATTGCATTTTTGATGCTGCCGGCAGTGTTGCCCAAGAAGCGGTATTGCCGGGAGTAACCAGCGGTTATGCCCAGCAAATGCGCAAGCAAGTATTTGACTACAAAGCACAGCAGCAACCATCAGCAGAAGTAGCTGACACAGCGCAGTCTCATATTGAAGAGCAGGACGAAAATAGTTTATTCATTTCAAATAAAGAAATAGCTAAGTTTGGTTTAATGTCGAACATGGCCATTTTAGCGCTTGCCGCTATTGCCCCTTTTATGAATGTGGCAATCGATTTTTTAGAGCAGCAGTTTATAACAAAAATAGAGGGTTTTTATCAGCAAGAGCTGGGTATGATGGCTAATGCAGCGGTATTTGCAGTAATTACTTTGATTTTTGTATTGGTATTTATAGCGGTGTTTTTATCGGTGACTATGTCGCTCATTCGGTTCTATAATTATCAGCTTTATTTTAAAAATAAAAAATTTAAACGTATTGCAGGGCTGTTAGAACGCCATCAACTATCAATTAGTTTAGATAAAGTACAATCGATTGTTATTAAGCAAAACCTAATTGCTAGGCTATTGAAACGTTTTACTGTTGAGTGTTTGCAAGCCAGCAGTGGTGGCGCTGCAAGTATGGCGAAAAAGAATAAACAAACCTTAGTGTTACCTGTGCTCACGCAGGAGCAAGTTGATAATGTGTGTCAGTGGATTTATCCGTGGTTTGACAGTAAAAAGCTGGCATTTAAAGCAGTAGAAAGGGCGTTGTTATATAAAAATATGCTGTTTTATGCCTTGCTACCGGGCGTAGCTTCTGGGTTTTTAGTTAGCTTTATGCAACTTAATATATTAATTTCACTAGCATTATTTTTGGTATTAGCCGCGTTAGTGTTTTTATCATATAAACGTTATGGGTATTACCTTCATCAACAAGATGGGCGTTTTTATATGGTGGTGCGCAAAGGTATGATTGGCGTGCATTACCGAGTATTTGAGCTGTACAAAGCACAAAGCGCTCGCAGTGTGAGCACCTTTTTTATGCGTCGTTCTGGCTTAAAAAGCCTGTATATACAACTTGCTGCAGGCGGTGCGTATGTCCCATATTTAAAACAGCAAGATGCTGACTTCATTATAGATTTTACACTGATGCAGGCTGAGTCAGATCCTCGTAGTTGGATGTAACTTCCCTTGTTGAAAATAACTAAAGTTCAGGTTAAATAATAAAGCAGGTGTAAATACACATTTGCACATGCTTTATTACACTTTTTTACTGCCCGTTTTTCCCTTTTAATAATACCCTAAGCATTATTAAAAGCACTATTTAAGGGATTATTGTGAAAAAGTCACTCATTGCATCAGCCTTATTACTGGCTGCACCAAGCTTCGCAGCCAATTGGCAAACCATTCATACTGAGCATTTTAATGTTCACTTTAGCAGTGAGCATACTGATTTTGCTAAATCGACTGCTGTGGAGCTGGAGATTGTCCGTACTAAAGTGCTTGAGCAACAAAACCGTGCCCTTGATAAAATCGTCGATGTGGTGGTATTTGATCCTTTAAATGCAGCTAATGGCTTTGCCTTACCAACCTCTAATAATCCTGTTATGGCGCTTTTTACTACGCCACCACAATCGGACACAGTAATCTCAAACTCATCGGGCTGGCAGCAATTACTAGTGCTGCACGAGTACATTCACTTAGTTCATTTAGCGCAGCCGACTCGCAGCGAGTGGCAACAAAAAATTAGAGGGGTATGGGATCTTTACGATTTAACCTATGGTGACACACCGCGCTGGGTAGCTGAAGGATACGCCACCTTAATTGAGTCTAAAATGACAGGGCGAGGGCGGCTCTTTGATAACTATTCTGAGGCAATACTCAGGGAGTTTGCTCAGCAAGGAGCGCTTCCGACCTATGGGCAACTAAATAGTGATGAAGGCTTTATGGCGGGCTCCATGGCGTATTTAATGGGAAGTCGGTTTTTATACTGGCTAGAGCAAAATTACTCAGAGCAGCTGGTTGATAATGTATGGGTTCGTATGCGAGCGGTTAAGTCTCGAGATTTTGATGATGCATTTTCTGGTGTATTCGGGCAAAGCGCTGCCAAGCTATATCGTCGATTCATTGCTGAGTACACTTATAAAGCAATGCAACAAGAGCAAACCGAGTCACCACTTAATAGCAAGCTTTGGTTAAAGCTTGATTTATACGCTAGCAACCCCGTTCTTTCAGATGATGGCAGCAAAATTGCCATAGTGGAGCGTGATAAAAAAAGTAATACCAAGCTCATAATTTATAGCACTGAAGACAACACTAAAGCGCAACAGCAATTTATTAAAGCACAAAAGCAATTACTTGAGGATGATGCTAAGGATATTCCTGATACTGCGCCGAGTGTATTTAAGCGCGAACAAAAACAAATATTAAATCAAATAAATCGTGCAGGTATTGCTAATCCTCAGTGGGTAGGCAACAACACACTTTATTTTAATGCCTACAGTAGTGAAGAATCGGGAACTTATAACAAAGTGTCTGACATTTTTAGCTACAACATAGACACTGGTAACATTAAACAACTCACTGAATTGGCTGGTATTCGTCGTTTTAGTGTTACCCGTGATGGTGAAACACTTTACGGTGAGCAAATGAGAGCTGGGTATTCTGAATTAGTAAAAGTCGATCTTAATACGCAAGCAATCACGCCATTTTTTACCAAGAGCTTAAAAACAACGTATGATTACCCGACTCTGAACCCCGATGAAACAAAATTAGCTTACTTATCAGCATCATTAAACGAAAATTGGCAATTGTATATACAAGATTTAAACGGTGATGCCAGACGGTCAATCCCAATGCCTAACGGGTATCAATATTTAAGCCAGCCGAGCTTTAGTCAAAATGGGGAATCTATCTATTTTGTTGCTGGCTTAAATAATAAGACTGATATTTATAATTATAATATAAAAAATAACACCCTCACCCGCTTAACTAACGGGCAAGAAGCGCTCGCATACCCGATTGAGGCTGAAGATGGCTCACTACTTTATTTCTCTATTAATGCCGATGGCCCTGATGTAAAAACGCTAACAACAAAAAACCACACAGCCGTGACGGATCTCGCTGTAAACAGTGAAGCTCCATTGTTGATGGTAAATAAGCATACTCTGCCACCGGCAAAAATATATACCGATGAGACAGCAGAGCAAAGCGATTACGCAGTACTTGATCAGCAAGCGACGTTTGCCTTGGGATCACAGTATTATTCAGCGTCAACCAGTTTGCTAAGCGTAGGTATAAAAAGTAGCGACTTATTAAAGCAACTTGATTTACAAGCGGGTTATAACATTGATTTGCATGACGGTGCATTACATGGAGGCTTTGTACAAGCAAAATACAATGCGTTAAATACAAAGTTTAAGCTTGCGCTATTTGATTATAATTTGGGTACATCACATCAATATCAATCTAGCTTAAACGCTGATATTGACGCCCGAGGTGGTTTTGTTGCAATAAGCCATCCATTGAAATTTGGCCAGCTTCAGTTAACCCCAGAGCTTGCTTATAACTATACAGATTATAAAAATAGCCATAAAAATTGGACACGGTTGAGTATTGCTCAGCAATGGCAACATGACCGCCAAGCATTTGCCATAGGGCAGAGTATTTATGCCAGTATTTATGATGGGCGGAATCATAATAGTCATTGGCAAGGTTATGACTTGGCAACAAAAGTATTTGGTAAAGCATTTAATATTCCCATGTTTGTGAGCTTTGAACAAAAACATCGAGACGATAGTAATTTAGCTTTAGGAGGGTTTAGCTCTAACCTGATTAATCAGCAACAAAGTAGCGAGTTTGTGCTTGCTGCTGAATTGCCTTTTTACAGTGCAACTGCAGAGCGCTATCAAGGTTATGGCGGTGGCATTAGCTTTAAAGAAGGCATGCCCTGGCTTTACTATAAGCAACATCAATTAGACAACAGCGTTTATGCACAAAGTTATGGCTTAAAATACCAAGGTGATTTTAGCTTCGGAATGGGGCCTGCGGGCGTAAACGATTTAACCTTTAATGCTGGACTGTCGCGTGTTGAAGGCGACAGCTTTGAAGATGAAATGCGCGCGTGGTTAAGCTTTTACTATTCATTGTAAAAGCTTATTTAGCTAAGTTACTATCTCAAGTTAGTAACTTAGCTGAGCATTAATACTGTCAAGCGTTAGCGCTTTTTCGCTGCATTACACGATTTCTTTGTGATTGCTTTTTACGTTTACGGCGTGTAAGCCATAAATAAAAGCCTGTACCAGCGAGCCATACAGGGCTAAGGCCAACAATACACCAAAGTATTTTACTGATAAGCCCAGCAAAATAGCCAAAGTGTAGTTTTCTAAAGCTATCAATTACTTGCCAACCAACTCCGGTTTCACGAATATCCCAGTTAGCCATGTGTTCACCTGTTTGCTTATTGTAGGTTATGGTATTGGCGTATTCACTGGTAAGTGGATTACTGGTATTTACTTCGCCATAAAGAGTAATATTTTCATCAGGCTCTCGCGGGAAAACTAAAAAAGTAGTGTTAAAAGTGGGTATTTGCAGCTTACTATCATTAAGAATGCGCTCAAAAGAAATGTCGTCACTATATAATTTATTTGTAATAGTGTAGTGCTCTTCTTCTGCGTGTTCTATTACTTCGTGATACCACACAGCGCCATTAAAATAGCCACCGGTAATCGCTAAAACGATAAGGATAGGTGAACCTAATACTCCAGTCATTTTATGAATGTCGCTTAGTACTATCTGCAAAGTTGCTCGCCAGCGTACGCTAAATAGTCGCTGCCAAAATTTGCGGTAAATAATTAAGCCAGTAATACCTAAAGTTAATAAAAATAGAGCAAAAAAGAAGCCTAATACGGTACCCGTTTGCCCTGGTAAGCTTTTTAAGTCGTTAAGTAAAAAAGTATAATGAAGCTCTAAAAACCAGTCAGTAAAATAATGAGTGGTACTTACTGGTTCTGATAAAATCTCTCCTGTGTATTGGTCTAAATGCAACTTAAACCAATCTTCAGTTCCACGCTTAACCAAATAAAGCCGGTCAGCGGTGCTGTTATTAAAAAGCTCCCAGCTTCCTACTACATATTCAGGAAAGGCTGCTTCGGCTTTATTTATTAATGAGTCCATAGGCAAACGTGCAGCTTGTTGCTGTACCACAAAGTGTTTATCTGGCATCAGTAGGCCATCAATTTCACTTTTAAACACTAAAACACTGCCAGTAATGCTAATAACAATTAACGGAATAATGGCAATTAGCGCCAACCAACTATGAACTTTAAACAGTGTTTTTCTCATTACTTAGGCTTGCATGTTAATATATAGATATGCGCATGATAACAGTTATCATTTGTGTTGCAATTATAAAAGGGTGAGACTGTGAAGTTTTAGTAACGGTTTTTGTATACTCAGGTTGCCATTGGGGAAAATGAAAGTTGGTGTGAAGCTTGTATAAAAGCTAGCCAGTCCTACAATGCGCGCACATAAATAAAGCCTTTAAAAACAAATGTTTAAAAAATGTTTTATTTCTTCCTTTTCATTAACAACAATGTAACGAGCGAGGTTTGCTTTGGCGTATTATTTGCCTATTTTGTCAGTATTTATTTTGGTTTTTAGTTTTTTACCGTTACTCAATAAAATTATAAAAAACCGCAGTGTATCAGGTGTATCACTGTTAATGATGACATTTGGTTTAGCGCAAAGTGTGTACTTTATTAGCTACAATCTTTACTTTGCTCGCTTTTATATTGCTTTGCCGTTTTTTGCGACAGGTTTATTAAGTGGTTTAATTTTATACTTTTTTGCACGTTATAATGCCGCTAAACGTCAGAAGCTGCAGTTACTTGGCATGCTTAGCTTTTCGTTATTACCTTTTTTGTTGCTGTTAAACCCTAACCTAGATACCGCCACTGTGCTAAATGGCTTAACCTATGTGGGCTTAATTATGAGTTCAGTACGGGTTATGCCACAAACCTATAAAACACTGCGCACAGGGAATATTAGTAACCTTAGTGCGCGCTATTTTAGTTTGCAATTTATAGCAGGTATCTGTGGTTTGTTTGCAGAGCTAGCCATGCCAGTGCAAAGTACTTCGCATATATTAATGTTTGTTATGATATTACTGACTAATGCGCTGCAATTTGCGTGTATGCAGTATTATCGCGTACGTCCTGTGTTGGCATAAAATTATAGTGACCGTTAATTTCATTTGTGGCACTTTGAGTGACCAATAAATAAAAAGTGCCCACTATGAAATTAACTATCCATCAAATCGATGCGTTCAGCAGTGAACTGTTTAAAGGTAATTATGCTGCCGTGATCCCACTAGAGTCTTGGCTTAGTGATGATCTTATGCTGAATATAGCTTCGGAAAACAACGTGTCTGAAACCGCTTTTACTTGTCAGTCGGCAGATGGAAGCTTTGCGATACGTTGGTTTTCGCCGTTAATGGAAATTGATTTTTGCGGCCATGCTACTTTGGCTGCGGCCTATGTGCTTTGTGAGCAACATAGTATATCGCAGGTGCGCTTTAGCGCAGAGGCGGTGGGCAAACTGATTGTTAATAAAAATAACGATGGCAGCTTTGCTATGACCTTTCCTAAACAAGCCCCTGAAGAGGTTCGGCTTATCCCTGATGCTTTATTAGCTGGCCTGTCTATACAACCTATTAAAGTGCTGAAAAACCGCCAAGCTTATTTTGCTATTTATGATAATGAGCAGCAGGTTGTAGATCTGAAAACAACCAATGAACAACTAAAAAAATTAGCCCCATTAGATGTGGTTGCAACAGCACCGAGTGTTGAGTATGACTTTATTTCTCGTTATTTTTGGCCTGCCAGTGGGGGTGATGAAGACTTTGTGACCGGTTCAATTCATACCGGGCTTGCCCCTTATTGGGCAGAACAATTTGGCAAACATTCTTTAAATGCTTATCAGGCTTCACAACGGGGTGGGAAGTTACATTGTGAAGTGGGCAGTACAAAAGTGACATTAACGGGTCATGCGGTAAGATACCTAAAAGGTACTATTTACCTTTGAATTAGTGTAAAAAAGCCACGTAAAACGTGGCCTTGATTTGCGCAGTGTTATTTACGCTTCTAGCGCTTTGCTAATTAAGCGGTCGATATACTTTTTATGTGCTTTGGTTGCGGTATCAGCGCCCCATGCAACATCTTGATTGGCTATTTGAGTTAGCTGATATAGCGCGGCTGTTTTCGCTAAGTTATCGTATTTACTTGCTTTTTCTAAGCCTGCAATTGCAATAAGCTGATTTACGTATTCAATCTGTAAATTATGACTGATCGAATTAGCATTTTTACTATCAACAAAAATACTTGCAGTTAAATCCCCCATAAATTGCGTAAGGCTGTATTCATTACCATATAAAGCGGTATCTGAAATACGCAGTAACACAGCAGGATGCAGTAATTGCGCTAATACACCTTTTTGCATGCCTAAAATCATTTTATGCGGTTTAGGGTCTTCGTTTTTACCGTAATGATTAAACCCACGACGCTGTTGCTGCATAAAGTTATACAAAGGCTGCATACTTTGCAGTACATTTGGAGCAAACACATACTCAGCTAAAATAGCCATTGCTTGAGTTTGACGCTCAAGTGGCACCGGTGTAAAAGGCTTTGCTGCATTTTCATCGCCCACTACGGCACGCTCTACATAAACCCCTCCAATTTGACGAGATACCACACCTGCCTGCGCACGGTATTGGCCAAATAGGCTGTTAGCAGAAGTAACAAGCTGTTGGTAAGACTCGCCTTTTACTGTAGCTTTGTCTTTAAGTTCTGAAAATAGTGTATTGATCAGGGCCATTCTATCTGCACCATAAGCTGCAGGGTTAGACGATAAATCGCCAATCATCACGCGAGGGTCTATGTGGCGACCTGGTGCACGCATATCGTCGGCATCGTTACCAAAGGCCAGTGCATGTTCGCTTGAGCGAGCGAGTATTTTATCAAGACGAGCTTGTTCTGCTGCTTCATCTTTAAGTGCTGCGCTGTAGCCGTAGTTTATTGCCCAATCATCGTATGGACCGGGTTTAGTTTGGAAGATATCGCCTTGAGTTACACCCGTTGGCGCTATATTTGCTGGCGCATAGTCCATTACTGAGCCGGTCACTATACCTTGAGTTTTACTTTTGTCGTGAACTTCTTTCTCATCCCACAAAATAGAAGATTTCATGTTGTGATTAAGACCTAGAGTATGCCCTACTTCATGTAAAACCAACTGAGTTAAACCTTGGCGTAACATTTCAGTATCTTCAATATCAGCGCCATTTGCTAAGCCTTTTGCAAGTATTAGGTTTTGTTGTAATTCATGACCTAAAGAACAATTAAGCTCAGTGTTGCTTCCTGGTTGTGTATGGCTCATAGTGCCTTGAGTATAAAGCGTATCGTATATCCAGCGGTTTTTCATAAATACAAACTCAAGCATAATGTCTGAGCCTAAAATTTCACCGGTTAGCGGGTTAGCTAATGCTGGTCCATATCCACCAAAAGGTGGCTTAGGCGATGAAGTCCAACGCAGTACATTATAGTTAATATCGCCGGCATCCCAATCGGCATCATCAGGTTGTACTTTTACTTCTATTGCATTTTTAAAGCCTGCCTTTTCAAATGAGCTATTCCAAGCAAGTACGGCGTCACGAACTGTATCTCGCCACTCAACAGGCGTAGTATTTTCTATCCACCAGGTAATCGGCTTTACTGGCTCTGAAAGTGCTGCGTTTGGATCTTTCTTTTGTAGGTCCCAGCGCTTTATTACATCTTGGTATGGTGCCCAGTCAGTTGATGTCATTTTATCAAACTGATTGGTGAAATAACCAATGCGCGCATCATCAAGGCGAGGTTGATAACTATTTTTAGGTAAAGCCACAAATGAATGCTGTACTTTTACTGACACGCTTCGTGGATCGCTTATCGCACCTGAGCCTCGAACGGTTGGGCTACTATTAGTAAAAACATAATCAACCACCAGATCTAGGTTGTTAGGGTATGGGCGCTGTTTGATGATACGTGATTTTTTATCATCTAATTTACCTACTTTAAAACGCTTTTTAGCATTTTTATCGTTCGGATTAGGTGTTGGCGATACTTTATGCAGGGCTTCACTTAAAAATAGCTTGTTAACATTAAAGGCTATTTTACCCTCTTCTTGCTTTTCTATTTTTATACTTGCAAGTACTGCTTCGCTAATGTTTGCCTCGCTGGCTTTAGCTAGCGCACTATTTTCGTTAAATAAGTAGCGCGGGGTTTTGCTAATAATATCGATACGATCAAAGTATTTTCTAAATTCGATTAACTTTGTTTCACGGTACGCGCCACGAAAGTGGCCCGCATCAGTCGCGCCGTCAATGGTGTGTGCAAAATAAACAAAAGGAGTATCGAGTTGTGACTCGTTAATTACCATTAGGTGGTCGCCGGTTTTTTTATCTTGGTAAAGATTAAAAATGCCAACAAATTCGGTTTGGCCTTCAATCATTTCACTTAATGTTTGTGGCTCTTTTTCTTCTTTTTTTTCGGCAGCGACAGTATAGCTACTGCCAAGCGCTATACTAAGCGCCAAGGTAAGTGCGGTTAATTTCATAGTTTGTCTTTTGTAGTTGTTAATATGATTTTACTGTACGGTGTGTCATGCGGTTTCGCACAGCATCTTTGCTAAATACTAACTCAAAGTATTTAGCTTTATGATTTATAATGGTAAAAATTTGTAACAATACATTTATAGAGCGAATCCACGAGGCTTTCTAAGGGTTTATACTTTATCGAGCAAGACCTTGCCTATACTTTTTTGTAACAGTTGCTTACAAATGTCACGTTAATGTTTCATTAAGCTTTGGTATCATGGTGCTAATAGTAATTTGGGAGTAAAAAAAGATGCAAGGTAATGTACTTAGGTGGATTTTTCCGTTCGTAGCATTGGCATTAGGTGTGGCCGGTTTTGCTGCAATTAATGCGATTGCAAAAGAGTCAGATAAAAAAGAAGTCATAGACACCCGTCCAACGGTCCAGGTTGAAGCCGTTTCCGCAAATAATCATCAAGTTATTATTAATAGTTATGGTGAAGTGCAGCCGCTTGAAAATACCCAGCTTTCAGCTCAAGTATCCGGTGAGGTAGTTAGCTGGCATCCGAGCTTTGTAGCAGGTGGGATTGTGGGTCGCGGTGAAACCCTATTTACAATTGAAAAAGATAACTACGAAGCCGCAGTTTTGCAAGCCGAGGCTGAACTTGCCCGCGCGCAAGCGATGTTAATTGAAGAGCAAGCGCAAGCTAAAGTTGCAGAAGATGAAGCAAAACGTTTCCCAAATAAAGCGCGTACAGATTTATTTTTACGTAAACCACAAGTGTTGAGTGCGCAGGCCGCTGTTAAATCGGCGCAAGCTGCATTAAAAAGGGCACAACGCGATTTAGATAATTGCGAAGTGAGCGCACCATATGATGCACTAGTGGTGAGTCGTAATGTAGGTGTTGGTCAGTTTGTCACTATGGGCGCTCAAGTTGCCGAGCTGAATAATATTGAAACGGCCGAGGTGATTATTCCTATTGCAGGCTTTGATAGTGTGTTTTTACCTGAACGCGTTAAAGGGGTAAAGGCAACTGTTATTAAAACAGGATTAAATGGGTTTACTCGCCAAGCAGCGATAGATCGCGACTTAGGGATTGTAGATAACGCGACCCGTATGAGTAGTCTAGTGATTCGAATTGAAGACCCTTATGGGCTTACTAACCAGCAACCTGCAATTAAATTTGGCACCTATGTACAAGTAAACTTTGCCGGTACTATGCTCAATAATATTTATCGTTTACCGCAAGAGTTAGTAAATAACCAAACTGTATGGATAGTTAATGATGAGCAGCAATTAGAGCCACGCAAGGTGAAAGTAATTCGTGAAGAAGGTGAATACTTCTATATCAGTGATGGCTTAGAAGCCAACGACAAGCTTGTTACTACCTTACCAGAATATCCACAAAAAGGGATGGCAGTAAAGGTAGCTAGTTTGACAGAGACTAAAAGTACGGATGCAGCAGACAATGCATCTGCTGAAAAGCTTTAAGGTAGGGTGAGTTATGAATAACACAGAGCAACCCAATACCAGTAAACAAACAGGGTTAATTGCTTATTTTGCTAACAACTCTGTTGCTGCCAATTTGATGATGTTTTTTATCATTGTCATGGGGCTTATAAGCTATTTTACTATTCAGCGACAAATGTTTCCGAATATAGAAGTTAACTATATTACGGTGAATGCAAACTACCCTGGGGCGTCGCCACAGGAAATTGAAGAAAGCATCTTAATAAAAGTTGAAGAGTCGTTAAAAGATATTACCGAAATTAAAAAAGGGGTGTATCGCGCATTTCGTAATGGCGGTTCTGCCACCCTTGAAATTAACACCGACGCAGAACTTACCGACGTTCTCGATAAAGTAAAACTGCGAGTTGATGGTATTGCGACTTTTCCTGCGGGAATGGAACCAGTCACCATTAGCCAAATAGAGTTTCGCCAAGATGTAATTGGTATGACATTAGTTGCCGACTTACCGTTAAATGAGCTTAAGCCAATAGCGAACCAGGTTGAAGACGAACTACTGCAGTTATCGAATGTATCTTTAGTGGTAAACGATGTGCCATTGGATGAAATTGCTATAGAAATAGAGCCAGACACACTTCGCCAATATAATTTAACTTTATCGGATGTAGCAAATGCGGTACGTCGCTATTCGGCTAATTTTTCAGCCGGACAACTAAAAACTGATGCTGGCGTTATTTCGGTTCGAGTAGAAAATCAGTTTTATTCTGGTGAAGAGTTTAGGCAAATTCCGGTAAAAATTGGCGCGAACGGTGCCAAAGTGTTGCTACAAGATATCGCTATTATCAAAGATCAGTTTGTTGAAGGTGAACGTTACTTTAAATTTAATGGCGAAAATGCGGTTTATTTATCGGTAAAAGCCACAGAAGATCAAAATATTATTCCGGTGGCTGATTCGGTTAAAGCGTATATTGATCAAAAAAATAAAGAACTGCCATTGGGTGTACGTATAGAGCCATTAATGGACTTTACTTATTACCTAAATGCGCGCTTAGACATGATGAAAGCTAATTTACTGCAAGGTGCAATTTTAGTTGCCCTTATGCTTTCGTTATTTTTACGTTTTAAGCTTGCACTGTGGGTAATGATTGGTTTACCAGTGTGCTTTTTAGGTGCGATGATGCTGATGCCATTATTTGGTATCACGATTAATATTGTGTCTTTATTTGCCTTTATTATGGTGCTGGGGATTGTGGTAGACGATGCCATAGTCATAGGTGAAAGTGCTTACACAGAAATAGAAAAAAAAGGCGGCGGTGTTGTTAATGTAGTTAATGGCGCTAAACGAGTGGCAACCCCTGCCACCTTTGGTGTACTAACAACCATTGCGGTATTTGCACCATTTACGCTTTCAAGCGGGCCTGAAAGTTCCTTTTTTATAGGTATTTCAGTGGTGGTAATATTATGCCTAATATTTAGCTTGATTGAATCTAAGCTGATATTACCGGCACACATTGCGCATACTCACTTTTCTCCTATTAACCCTGACGGTTGGCGAGCGCGCTTTAATAAGCGCTTTTTTGGTTTTGTAAATGGGCCGTATAGGCAGTTTATTGTTACTTGTATAAAGTGGCGTTGGACGGTGCTATTTAGTTTTGTTGCGCTATTAATTTTCACCTTTGCGTTAATATCGTCTAATCAGGTGAGAATGATCCCATCACCTAAAGTGCCGCATGACTTCCCGCAAATTAACCTTGAGATGAACGATAACGTATCAGACATCCAAACTATTAATGCTATTCGCCAAATCGAAGCAATGGTGCTTGAAATAGATAAGCAAACAGCGCGCGAAGAAGGGCAAAAAATGATTCGCGATGTATTGGTATTTAATCAAGGTCGTACAGAGGCGCAACTACTAGCGCCATTGGTTGATGAAGATTTACGCCCTTATAATGCTTTTGAGCTTTCGCGCCGCTGGCGTGAAGCTATGCCAAATATTGCAGGTGTTAAATCGTTAACTATTCAAGATGATGTTGGCGGTGGAGGCGGCGGTAGTGGCGGTGAGTTCGGCTATTTACTGTATGGCTCTGACATTGATACATTGAATGAAGCTGGGCGTCGCTTTATTGGATTACTGCAGCAACAAGAAGGCTTATTCGACATAAGCTCTACCATTGACCCTGCTAGCAAAGAAGTGCAAATGAGTTTAAAGCCAGTCGCCTTTGACTTGGGTTTAGATTTGGCCTCAATAGCTAATCAAGTCGGTGCGAGTTTTTATGGTGGCGAAGCACAACGTGTAATTCGCCGGGGTGAAGAAGTACGGGTGATGGTACGTTACCCTAAACTTACTCGCGAAGCGTTTTCATCACTTAAGCATGCGGTTATCACTACGCCACAAGGTAGGGAAGTGCTGCTAGGAGATGTGGTTGAGTTAACTGAAACCCCAGGTATTAGTTATATTCGTCGTGAAGGCGGCTATCGTACTGTTTATGTATATGGCAATATTGATGAGGAAGTGATTGAACCTGGAGAAGTGGTTAAGCAAGTAAAAGAAAACCTACTGCCACAATTACTAGATGAATACCCAAGCGTTAAGTCAGAACTCGGTGGCGCAATTGAAGAACAACAAGCTCAAGCTAATGAGCAGTTACTATTTTTTGCTGGCGGTATGATTTTAGTTTACATATTACTTGCCGTGCCGCTAAAAAGTTACTCTCAGCCATTAATTGTAATGTCGGTTATTCCATTTAGTTTAACGGGCGCAATATGGGGGCATTTTTGGTTTGGCTTAGACATTAGCTTAATGTCGGGCTTTGGTTTAATTGCCGCGGCTGGGGTAGTTATTAATGACTCATTAGTAATGACTGATTTCATTAATCAGGCGCGTCGAGCTGGTATCAGTATAAAAGATTCGGTTATTGAAGCAGGCTGTGCACGCTTTAGACCCATACTACTTACCTCAATTACTACCTTTGCTGGCGTATTACCGATTATGTTTGAAACTAGTTTACAAGCTAAATTTGTAATACCGATGGCGGTAGCACTTGGTTTTGCTGTTATGTTTGCAACACTAATCACCCTTATTTTGGTGCCGTGTTTGTATATTATTTTAACTGATATTGGGGCGCTAATTAAACGCCCGTTTGCAAGTAAAAAGGTGAGTGTGAGTTAATATCACACATATCATGCAGTTGAATAAAAAAGCCAACCGTTAAATCGGTTGGCTTTTTTTATTCTTGCAAATTTAAACTTAAGTACTGCTTTTAAACTTTGATTACATTCTTTTGTTTGATTGTTGCAACATTGCGAATTAAAGTCATTCGATATTGGTTAACGCATATTAGCCTACGAGCTAGTTTGCCTGTTGTAAGCCATATGATATGGGCGACGTTTGATTCTTTAAGGTGTTGCAGTGTTTATACATTCATCATTAGCGTGTGGAGAATGGTTAACTATTGGTTGTCTTGGACTGGATCAGTATAGCCAGCTATTTGTTGGTGATACGGTTAGTGTGAGCTTTTACGATGAGCATGGCGAATTAACTCAGCTAGCGTTTGATTATGAAATACTTTCCCCTGAACAGGGGGAACCCCATGCTTGGAGTTTACTGGTAGTTGAGCATATTAATATGCATATTCCACTGGTGTGCGCTGGCAGAATGACAGAGCAAGGATTGGTTGTTGCGTATCGACATAACAAAATTTTTGCACTTGAAAGCAGTGGTATTTGTAGCGCGGTGGTCCATTTTAATCGCGCTGAAAAAAATAAAAAATTAATTGCTGTAAATAGCCTTGGATACGACGCAATTTATCCTCAAAATGGCGATATGTATAGTGCGGGCACCAAAGTATTACAGCCAAAAACTGGGCATATATACCAGTGTAAGGCATGGCCATTTAGCGAATTTTGCCGTGTAGATGAGCATAACACTATGTTTGAGCCTGGCGTTGGCGAGAGCTGGACTATGGCTTGGCAGCAAATACAGTAAATCAACTTCCCTTAGGTATAACGACAACAATAAAATTCACGTAGTTTTTAGTTATCGAATTTATACCGCTTTAGCCCACTCAACTATGAGTGGGCTTTTTTATTTTTATGATAAACTGGCCGCCATTGTTATTTTTTAAGCGGTTTTTTTGTGTCTTCTTCTGATTATTCTTTAAGCTTATTGCCTAATTTTCCTATTGCTAAAAAGCAACCTTATGCGCTTACAACTCACGCAAAAACACGCAGTGATGATTATTATTGGATGCGCGATGATGAACGAAAAAGTGTCGAAATACTCGCGCATTTAGCACAAGAAAACACCTATTGTGATGAGCAGTTAGCCCCCATTAAGCCATTACAAAGTGCATTATTTGAAGAGCTTAAAGGCCGTATTGTAAAAGATGATAACACTGTACCGGTAAAAGACGGCCAGTATTGGTATCACTCAGAGGTTCGCGGAGATGATGAATATGCACGCCATTATCGCAGTAGCAGTATGGCAATGGCTAATAAAGTGTTGCTACTTGATGTGAATGAACTTGCTAACGGCTATGAGTTTTATGAGCTAGGGGAAGTGGCGCTGAGCCCCAGTGAGCAATTAATGGCATACTCTGAGGATACCGACGGCAGACGTATTTACACTGTTCGCTTTAAAGATTTAAACAACGATAAAATGCTCGACGATGTACTTGAAAATACCGAGGGGCAGGTTGTTTGGGCGAACGACAATCAAACCGTATTTTATGTAAAAAAGGATTTAAAAACCTTATTGGGTTATCAAGTTTTTAGACATGAGCTAGGGACCGAGCAAGACCAAGATGTGTTGGTATATGAAGAGCAAGACAGTAGCTTTTTTATGGGGTTGGGTAAAAGTCGTGATGAAAGCTTAATTATTATCGATTTAGCAAGCACAGAAACTAACGACATGTGGATACTTGATGCCAATCAACCCCATGGCGAATTTACTGCTTTAATGCCGCGTGAAGAGGGCCATGAATTTGATATTGATAAGCTTGGTGATACTTTTTATATAGTGACTAACTGGCAGGCTAAAAACTTTAGATTAATGACCGCGACAAGCAATACCATTGCTGATAAAAACCAGTGGCAAACACATACCCCTCATCGTGAAACTGTATTATTAGAAGGCGTTGAACTATTTAACGACTTTTTAGTGCTTAGCGAGCGCGAACAAGGCCAAGCACGCTTTGTTGTGGTTAATCAAAACGCCGAGCGAATGAACCTTGAGTTTGATGATCCTTGTTATTACGCTGCTATTGCCATGAACCCAGAGCCAAATGTAGCTCATGCACGCATTTACTATTCGAGCTTAACGACTCCCGGCTCGCTTTATAATGTTGATTTAACCACCGGTGAAAAAACCTTACTTAAACAACAAAAAGTACTTGGTGATTTTAACGCAGGAGACTATCAGTCAGAGCGACTCATGGTCAGCGCTCGTGATGGGATAAAAGTACCGGTGTCGTTGGTTTATCGTAAAGATAGTTTTAAACAAGATGGTTCAAATCCGTTATTTCAATATGGCTATGGCGCGTATGGGATCACCATAGATCCAAGCTTTTCAAGTACATCACTGAGTTTACTCGACCGTGGTTTTGTTTATGCAATTGCGCATGTGCGTGGTAGTGAAATGCTAGGGCGTTCATGGTACGAACATGGTAAAAAACAGCATAAACAAAATAGCTTTAATGACTTTATAGATGTAACCAAAGCGCTCACTGAGCAAGGGTACGGCAACAAAAGTAAAGTGTTTGCCTCTGGTGGCAGTGCTGGGGGGTTATTAATGGGAGCTGTGGTAAATCAAGCGCCTGAACTTTACTGTGGAGTGGGCTGCCATGTGCCATTTTTAGATGTGCTCACCACCATGTTAGATGAAAGCATTCCGCTTACAACAAATGAGTATGATGAATGGGGTAACCCAAACGACCCCCATTTTTACGAGATTATTGAAGCGTATTCACCGTACGACAATATTAGTGCGCAACACTACCCCAATATATTGGTGACAACCGGCTTGCATGACTCACAAGTACAGTATTGGGAACCAATGAAATGGGTGGCTAAAATGCGTGAATATAAAACCGATGATAATATTTTAGTGTTTAAAACCGACATGGATGCAGGGCATGGTGGGGCATCGGGTCGCTTTAAGAGCTTAGAAGAAAAAGCGCTAGAAATGGCCTTTTTTATCGCTTTGTCATAGCCAGTATATGATTATCACAAAAAAGCCTCAGTAATAACTGAGGCTTTCTATTTTTTAAAATAACTTAATCTAGGTAGGCTTTTAACATCCACACTAGTTTTTCTTGCTCTTTAATGTAGTCACTCATTAATGACGCGGTACCTTCATCATCAGCTTCAGCGGCTTGTGCAAGAATATCGCGCTGCATTTTAATTAAGCTGCTGTATCCGGCAAGTAAGTTCTCTACTGCGGTTACGCCATCGCTGATCCCTTTTGCTTCTTTAATTTCACTTACTTCTAAGTAATCTGAAAACGCATGTAGCGGTGCACCATCAAGCGTTAAAATACGTTCTGCGATTTCATCTACTTTTAATAGTAGTAAGTTATAAATTTCTTCAAACTTTAAATGTAATTCAAAAAAGTTTCGGCCTTTAATATTCCAGTGAAAACCGCGCGCATTCATATATTGAATTTGATAGCTGCTTAAAAGCGTATTCAGTGACTTAATAATATCTTCACTTTTTGTACTGTTTAAACCAATTGCATTTACTTGCGACATACCTTGCTCCTTAAATAACCGTTTTTATGAATTTTCACATATTGCTCAGTAAAATAAGTATTGCTCATAATCGTCTATGAATAAAATCGTTTATACATATTGATGCCATAGCTAAAAGCTATCAGCGTATCTGTGGTTTTATAAATGAATTAACTAACGCTGTTCAATAGATATGGGTTGTGTTTATAAAAATACTACCTTGAGCAGCGAAATTGTTTATTTTGTGAGTACAAAATATGATCTAAAACAAGCTTTTGAAAGGCTCAGCACAGACTTATTTTATTTATTGATTTAGGTCAAAAAACGCGCACAAGTAAAGCGCATAATCAATATAACCCAACTTGATAGAGAGTACTTTATTAAGTTAAGGGGCTACTTGATTAGATGCGGAGAGAAATAATGGAAGCTAAAACACGTAAAGAGAATAAAGCTGAACTCATCGTTATTGGTATTGCTTTGGTCGCGTTTGTTGTTGGATTAGTTGCGCACTTAGCGGGTGCGAGTTTTGCAAACTCTGATACCTTTGGTTACATCGCTGCACCCATGCCGCTGGTGTTAGGTATTATATTTTTGATCAGCTATAAAGTGGCCGCTGCAGCTGAGGACTAAATGTCCTCGTTCAAGCGCTCAAGAATATAATTAACGACTTGGCGAGAGTAAATCATACTGGTATGGCTTAAGTGAAACACTTTGTGTTCAGCCATACCTTTAAGTTTGGTTTCATCTAGCAGTACGGTACCATCAGAGCGGCTGCCTTTTACAATGAGTGGCATTAAACCAATCGGTAAGTCGCCGGCAATACTGTATAGCTTGGCTTTAAAAGGCCAATCACCATTCTTAGACAGTAAAAATTCAACACTATTTTTTAATAATAGTTCGAACCCTTTTTGCTGCATTTTTTCAGCAATATGGCTGCCAGTATGTGGCGTCCCTAAGGTGATCACCTTTTCAACATGATGACTTGGCGCTGAGTTTGCTTCTAAATAGGCGCGGGCAACTAAGCCCCCCATAGAGTGGCAGACTAAAGCAGAAGGCTCATCGCTAATAAACTCATCTACTTGCGTAAAAATAGCATCTCGATTAGGGTCAAGAGTATTGTAGGTTAGGTTTAAAACTTTAACCCCCGACTCTTCCAAACGTGAACATAACGGGCGCATAACCAAGCCAGACATATACAAGCCATGTAAAACAATAACGCGTTTAACTTTCATACGCCCCCTAATACCAATTTTATTAAAAACATATTAAATAATCCGCTACCTGCGTTAAAAATTATTTATATAGAACAACTATATGTCATCATTTTCGCCTTGTTATCGACTTATTTCTTTGTTGCTATAATAGATAACTAATTTAATGCAATTGGTATAACTACCGTAATTACATTAATTGCTGCGGTTTTATTTCAATATTGGTAGTGTCGGTATTAACCCAAACTTCACCATCTTGAATGGTAATAGCCAATTTAATATTACGATCAACCAACGCAGCTAATAATTGAGTAGCAGCATAATCAAGGCTAAAAATGCTTAGGTTTTTAAACTCGTACAATTTAGGCTGATGCTTTTGCCACCAAATAGCTTGGTTATTCTCGCCATAGGTATATAAAACTACTTTTTTAGCTTTATTACAGGCTTTTTTAAGGCGCTTTTCATCTGGTAACCCCAGCTCAATCCACAGCTCTATTTCTTCGCTGTAATTGACATGCCAAAGCTCCGGCTCATCATCAGCACATAAACCTTTAGTAAACTCTAATCCATCACAGCTATTAAGTGCAAACGCTAGTAAGCGGATCATCAAACGCTGCTCAGTTTCTGAAGGGTGTTGTGCCAAGGTTAAATTAAAGTCTTGGTATACGTGACGGTCCATATCGCTAAGCGATAGTTGCGCTTTAATAATGGTAGATTTGAGAGCCATAATATCTAATCTGAAAAAATTTGCGCCAGTATAGCGCAATTAAATGAATTGCCAGTTAAAATAGCTACAAATTATATGTTAGGAGTTAAAAATGGCTATCCAGTGGTTCCCTGGGCGCTTGCATTAACTTCCGTACTGCTCCTTAGTGACAATTAAAGTTCATGTAAAACATACGATTAACCTGTTTTTGTTCCGTGTTTGTCCGGTCTAATCTTGTTGCTTCTACTATTTTTAGTACCCACGTTAGTACCCATGAGATTGTATTTTATATATACTAGTCTTAATCATCATTATGGAGCTTATTATGGCTAGGCCTGTAGTACGTCTAACGGATAAAAAGATAAAATCAATTACTAGTACAGGCAAAGAGCAAACGCTTTCTGACGGTGGCGGTCTTCAACTGCGTGTTTTACCTAGCGGCACTAAGTCTTGGCAGTTTAAATTTAAAGATCCAATAAGTGATAAATTTAATAAATTACCTTTAGGGCTTTATCCTGGACTATCGCTTGCTAACGCACGTACTAAAGCTATTGAGTACCAAGAACTATTGGCTCAAGGTATTAATCCAAAGGCATATGAACTAGCTAAAAAACAGGCTGAGAGCCGCAAAGCTGCGAATACTTTTTTAGTTGCCGCAGAACTTTGGTTTGAACGAAAAAAGCCAACTGTTACGCCTCATCACGCAGCTAGGGAATGGCGAACGCTTGAGATGTATATTTTCCCGAAAATGAAGGGGATGCCTTTAGAAAGCATTACAGCGATTGATACCACTGAAATTCTCAGGCCACTTGAGACTGACGGTAAACACTCCACAATCAAACGTATTTGCCAAAGCTTAAACCAGATTATGGATTACTCAGTAAACCATGGCTTTATCAATGCCAATCCACTAGCAAAAATTATAAAAGTATTTACTAAAAACACGGTTGATCACATGGCTACAATAAGGCCTGAAGAGCTACCTGATTTTTTAACGGCTGTGAATAACTCTAAAACCATTCAGGACAAAACCAAGCTTTTAATTTTGTGGCAGTTGCACACAATGACTCGCTCAAAGGAAGCCGCAGGCACTAAGTGGGCTGACATTAATATTGAAGAGGCTGTATGGGTGATCCCAGCCGAAGAAATGAAGCGTAGAAGGGCCCACAGAGTGCCTTTAACACCCACTACTTTAGCAATACTTGATCAAATGAAGCCGTTAAGCGGTCATCATGAGTATGTATTCCCGAGTGAGCGTAATGAAAACAGCCATGCAAGTACCTATACGGTGAATGCAGCGATTAAACGTAGCTTGGGTTACAAAGATAAGCTGGTAGCTCATGGCTTGCGCTCCGTTGCCTCTAACGCCCTTCATGAAAAAGGTTACGATAGTCTTTTAGTTGAAGCCTGCTTAGCCCACGCAGATGAAAATGAAACAAGAGCGGCATATAACCGCTCTGATTATTTAGAGCAACGCAGGCCAGTAATGTTATGGTGGAGTGAGTTAATTGAGCTGAGTAATTCGAAATAAAGTGCCTAATCGAGCATTGTTTTGACTACTTTATTGAGAGCTTTTTTTTCTGTAGTATTTAGTTTTTTAGCGTAGCTTGCTAGTTTCTTCTGGTTGGCTTTGGTTAAACCAAAGGAGCTATTATTCTTTTGGCGAAGTATTTTTTGTTTATGTGCGTTGTATAATGATGTAGTTAATTCATCTGTTGTTGGAAGCCTATCTCTTTTTAAGCTAACAGAGACTCTATTTATTTTCAATGTGTTAGAGTAGGACGGCACATCCGGGTAAATATTTATACTGCTTATTGTAAATCTTATACCGCTATATTTTCTTTCTACATATCCCATGATTGCGCTATTAGGGTAAGGATTAACTTTGTAATGTGCATATTGATCGTAGTTCAATGATTCTAATGAGGCTTTTTTAAGAGTAGCTTTGCCTTCGTTTTTTAATTCTAGATAATGCGAATATAATTCTAAAAAAGGTGCTTTATTTGTGACCTCAGAGCTGTTTTCTGTGTTCAGGTCGAGGAAGGGCACATTTCTCGTTGTAATATTTACGGTATTATTGTGATTAGAAGCTTTCTTTTTAGAAAAGCACTTACTGGACTTCCCAGCTTTCACTGCAACCTTTTCGATAAAGTATTCATCTTCTGTAATAGTTAATTTGAGTTCAAGATGTTTCGGTACTGTCAATAAACGGGATAAAAAACCTCTATAAACAGCATTATAGTGGAGTTCCCAAGGGCTGTATGGTTTGATTCTCATCTAGCTACAGTTATAAGTGATATGACAATTGAGTGTACTTGATGAAAATGGCAAAAATAGGTTTGATGCAATTTATATTTGCTTCGAAAGCTTTCTTCTAATTTTAATTCGAGAATATTATGCTTTAAATCTAAGTTTATAGCTTGCGCAATCTCAAAGCCGAAAAAACAATTAACATATTTATACAATGCTTTATATAATGCTTCCTTTGCTGAAAATAAAATAGTCGTGGCCTTGTTGCTTTCAATTCCTTTGTTAATGAATAAGGAGATCTCATCTTCATTGTGGATTTGTTTAGCAATTTGTATACAAACACTTTCCTCTATGTGCTCTTCGATATCAATACCTAACGATGAAATTATACTCGAAGGACCCACGATTGCAGCAGCAATATCATTAGTATGGGAAATTGACCCGGCAACTTCATTTGGCCATTGCGGGCCTTTATTTTGAGAGGCTTTAATACTTTTTAATGGAATCGGTGCTCCAATTACTTTCAAGGCTTCAGCAGCTGCAAGTCTTCCAGCTAAAAATTCAGCTTGCCTTTTAGGAACTGCTTTGGAAATAGTTGGCTCAAAAGGGACATCAAAACACTCAAAATATTCTGGAGAAAAATTGTGTATATCGAATTTACACGTAACTAACCTGATTGGGAGTGATATGTGCTCCCATATTTCTGTTTCTGTAATAAAGTCTGTTGAATTGTACTCGTTAGACTGTTTATGAATAAAATTTTGAAGAAGCATTAAGTAAGTTTCCCGTAAACTTTTTAAATTAAAGCAATCACCTGTAACTGGATTGTTTCTTACCGATTTTAAATCTTAGTGTTTGTGTAATTATATTATTACAAGAGCTAGAAAACCCCCGAGAAGTAACGATATATGGACTTCCCAGCTTTCACTAGACAGTTTCTAATTCAGAAAAATACGCTTCCTCAAACTTAGCAGGTGAAACACCGCCTGTATGCGAGTGACGTTTTTTCGGATTGTAAAACATTTCTATAAAATTAAATATCTCTGCTTTCGCATCATTTCGTGTTGAGTAAATCTTCCTTTTAATTATTCGCTTTTTAATCGTTGCAAAAAAGCTTTCAGCAACTGCATTATCGTGACAATTCCCAGCTCGACTCATTGAGGGTACAGGGTTATGTTCTTTCATAAAGGCTAAGTAATCAGCGCTACCATACTGGCTTCCTTGATCACTATGTACCATTACGTCAGCTTTGGGTTGGCGTTGATAAACTGCCATGAGTAATGCTTTAATTACTAAGTGCTTGTCCATGCTTTTATCCATCGACCAGCCTACGATGCGCCTAGAGAATAAATCCATGACAGTTGCTACATACAAGAAGCCTCCATAGGTTCTCACATAAGTAATATCACTTACCCAAGTTTGATTCGGCGCAGGAGGATTAAACTGACGAGCTAGCAAGTTATCTGCAATGCGTGATGTTTTACCGCCTTTAATATGGCGACGTTTATAACCTATCTGCGCTTTGAGTTTATGTTGGCGCATGATCTTAGCGACACGATTAACACTACATTGCTCACCAGCTTCACGTAAATCTGCGTGTATCCAAGGACTACCGTAAGTGCCACCACTGGCAACGTAAAACTCTTTAATAAGCTTAAGCAAACGATTATCTTCGATTGCTCTGTCACTCAATGGCTTCTTTAACCACGCATAAAAGCCACTGCGGTGTAGCTTAAATAGTTTACACATCGCAACTATAGAAAACTCATTTTGATGCTCACGAATAAAAGCGTACTTTACTCGGGGTTGCTGGCAAAGTACCTTGCGGCCTTTTTTAGAATGTCGCGTTCCTCCGTGACACGTTTTAACTCGGCCTCAAGTTTGGCGATCCTTAGCTGTTCATCTGATGATTTGGTTTGTTTGGGTTTCTCTGATAACTGGCTTCGCCAGTGATATAACGTTTTGGTACAAATATCTAATCGTTCTGATACTTCAGTAACTGAATAACCACGTTCAGTTATTTGTTTAACTGCTTCTATTTTAAATTCTTGGGTATATCGTTTGCCTTTGCTCATAAAACACCTCTAATTGGAAGTTACAATGTAACTCATTAGGTGTCTAGCAAACTGTGGGAAGTCCAAACCTTTGAATCTATTGTCGTAAAAGAGCGATTCGTGGTAAAAGTATAAGGCACTTTTTCAGAAGTTCAAAACGACTGTTACAAAAAATAAAAAGCGGAGAAGTACAATTGTCATTTCCAATATTAGAAACTGAACGCCTGGAGTTAAATGAGATAACAAGCAGCGATGTCGATGCCATTTTTACCATTTTTTCAAATCCAGACGTTATTGAGTATTACGACACCTCAGTATTTACTGCAAAGGAGCAAGCGGAAAAGCTAATCAGTTTGTTCACTTCTCGATTTGAAAAAGGGCTGGGTATTCGCTGGGCAATCAGAACGAAAACCGATAATCTACTTATAGGAACCTGCGGATTTAACAGCTGGAATGCTAACATACAAAACACCAGTTTAGGCTATGAATTAATGCCGTCTTGCTGGGGAAGAGGGTATGCGCAAGAGTCAGTAGACGCCATTATTAAATGGGCCTTTGCTGACAAGCTCCCGTGTGGAGCAATTCATCGTATTCAAGCCGATACGGTGCCAGGAAACAACGCTTCTGAAAAATTATTAATTAAACTCGGGTTTAAAGAAGAGGGTCTCAGGCGAGATAGTGGGTACTGGAAAAATGAATTTCATGATCTTAAGTGTTTTGGACTTTTGAAAACTGATATTAAAGATATGTAGAGTTTAAGGCGTGTTGAACAGCTAAAACTGATAAAGTACTTAGTGCCATAAGTGACTAAAATGGGAGAAAAATCATTGAGGATTTATCGAAGTTCACGGCTACAATGTCAATTGCTGAGCAATTTATGAAAAGGGGTGATGTTGAACATTTAATACCTTTAATATTGTCTATAAGACAACAGTATATAGTAGAGGTCTTTTAAGAAAAGCTATCAAAGCTGCTTTTAATGACCAATTTCCGGAGTGTATGGGGTATATATTTGCACTTAGAGGTCGAGTTGTTAATTTAAAGTTACTTAAAGCTAATTGACATGCATTAAATCAAGATGTTTATAATTTAACATTAGAGCAGAATATGTTGGGCTATATTAAAAGCAGTGAGTTTAGAGATTAGAAAAGCTTCACGTCTTTTAGAGTTGAATCAAGTCTTGTACTTAACTGATAAATGCTAGAGTTTATACTTTGTTGGGCTAGTGTAGTAAACTTAGCTTTGGTACTAAAAGTACAAAAGCATAGTTTTACTTTTAGTACCCACATTAGTACCCATAGGCTGCGGTCTTTAATTAAAGGTCATATAAATCAAATGAGTAGAGCTGGAATACAGTGGTTCCCTGGGCACATGAATAAAGCCCGAAATGAAATTAAAGAAATAATGCCACAAATGGATGTGATCATTGAAGTGCTAGATGCGCGCATTCCTTACAGTAGCGAAAACCCGATGGTGGCTACTTTGCGTGAAGGTAAGCCGGTCATCAAAATATTGAATAAAGCCGATTTAGCTGACCCTAAAATGACCCAAGCGTGGAAGGATTACTTTGAGCAAGAAAACGGCGTAAAAGCGATTGCATTTGGTAACGATAAAGCCGCAGAGGTGCATCGTATTAATGAGCTGTGTAAAAAGTTAGTACCACATAAAGTCGGTGCCGATAAGCAAATTAAAGCTATGATCATGGGGATTCCTAACGTAGGTAAATCTACGCTCATTAATGTACTTGCTGGACGTATAGTGGCTAAAACCGGCAATGAGCCTGCAGTGACTAAGGCGCAGCAACGTATTAAACTTGATGATGGCATTATGCTTTACGATACGCCTGGGATGCTGTGGCCAAAAGTAGAAAACGAAAACTCAGGTTATCGTTTAGGCGCAACCGGAGCAATACGTGATACCGCTATTGAGTACGAAGAAGTGGCAAGCTACACCGCTGAGTATTTATTACATGCCTATCCTGAGCTTTTAAAAGCGCGCTATAAATTAGATGAATTGCCAGAAAGCGATTGGGAATTTGTTGAAATGGCGGGTAAAAAACGCGGCTGTATTCGCGGTGGCAACCAAATCGATACGTATAAAATGTCAGAAATTCTAATTAATGAATTACGAGATGGCATTATTGGTCGTATTACCATGGAGACACCTGCCATGCGTGAAGAGGAAGAAATAATGGTAGCTGGATTGCGCGCGGCGGCAGAAGCGAAAAAGCAAGCCAAAGAAGAAGAGAAAAAACAACGCCGAGCACGTGCACGAAAAAACCGCCGTTAATTTTTAAAGCGTAGGTTAAAGCCTTACGCATTAAATTACAGACATAAAAAAAGCCCGTAAGGGCTTTTTTAGTTTCATATCTACCGTCACCGATATGAGCAATGTAGCAAGTAAATGAGTAGGGCGGAAACAGGTCATAAACAGCAAGGGACGTTGTGGTTTATAACAGGTTTCCATAGCTGTTAACGTGCGCCACACGTTTGTTTCAGGGTCGAGAAACACATGAATTTTTCCGTCACAAGAAGCAATGCATGCCTTCTTGTTGATAGTGATTATCAGTTAGATTTGAGTGGCTGTCAACACCTTAATGAAAATAGTTCTCATTAACTTTATGTTGGCTTTATATTAAATTACAGGCATAAAAAAAGCCCGTAAGGGCTTTTTAGTTTCATATCAACCGTCACCGATATGAGCAATGTAGCAAGTAAGTAATAGACGATTATCTGCAATCAATATCAAGGGGCGTTGTGATTAATTACAGATAATCTTGGCTTTAACGTGAGCCACACGTTGTTTCAGGGTCGAGAAACAAATGAACTTTACCGTCACAAAAAGCAATGTACTTTCTTCTTGTTGAGATTGATTATCAGTTAGATTTAGATAACTGTCAACACTTAAATGCAAATAATTCTTATTTTAACTTTTTGTTCATTTATAGCACTAAAGTAAGGGCTGTAAAACGGATTTCATGTTGCGGGGAAAACACTACTTTATGGCTACTATTAAATAAGCTGAAGCGAAGCTATTGGGCAAAAGTAGCCTGTCACTAACCGGTGTTGCCTGTATCTATAAAGTAATAACTGACCTGGCTTTGTTAGAAATTAAAGCCAAAACAGCAGGCAATTTAGTTATTAGCAACAAGGTTAAAACCATGAGTTTTGGGTTACTTTACTAATAAAATGCATATGGCAAAAAAGTTGTATTTGCTTCATACCACCACTTAATGGCACTTTTAATGTTCAACAATAACGCTGATAAAGGCTTAAGTCGTTTAAATACGGTTTATAACAAGCCCCTTTTAAGTCCATCTCTTACCTCGAAATATCTTTAAAGCAAGTTTTTTATAAATTGATTGCATTTTAAGCGACTTCTATGGTGATGTTCGCTTTAAGTAATGCTATACTCCCGCCGAATAATTTATCGACTTTATTAAGAGTAAAATTAATGGCAGATTTATCGAAGTACAGAAACATTGGTATTTTCGCGCACGTTGATGCGGGTAAAACCACAACTACTGAGCGTATCCTAAAGCTTACAGGTACTATCCACAAAACAGGTGAGGTTCATGATGGTGAATCGACTACCGATTTCATGGATCAAGAAGCTGAGCGCGGTATTACTATCCAGTCTGCGGCAGTAAGCTGTTTCTGGAAAGATCACCGCTTTAACGTTATCGATACTCCTGGACACGTTGACTTCACAGTTGAAGTTTACCGTTCACTTAAAGTATTAGATGGCGGTGTGGGTGTATTCTGTGGTTCTGGTGGTGTTGAACCACAATCAGAAACTAACTGGCGTTACGCGAATGAGTCAGGTGTTGCACGTATTATCTTCGTAAACAAATTAGACCGTATGGGTGCTGATTTTTACCGTGTAACAGCGCAAGTACAAAAAGTACTTGGTGCTACTCCACTTATCATGACTTTACCAATCGGTATTGAAGATGATTTTGTTGGTGTTGTTGATGTTTTAAACAAGCAAGCATACGTATGGGATGACACTGGTCTTCCAGAAAACTACGAAATCACAGACGTTCCTGCAGACATGGTAGAAAAAACTGAAGAATACCATGAGATGCTTATCGAAACTGCTGTAGAGCAAGACGATGACCTAATGGAAGCGTACATGGAAGGTGAAGTACCTTCAGTTGAAGATATCAAGCGTTGTATCCGTAAAGGTACTCGTGACCTTGCTTTCTTCCCAACGTTCTGTGGTTCTGCATTCAAAAACAAAGGTATGCAATTAGTACTTGATGCTGTTGTTGATTACTTACCTGCACCTACAGAAGTTGATCCTCAACCTCTTATGGATGAAGAAGGTAACGAAAACGGCGAGCATGCAATTGTATCTGCAGACGAACCTTTCAAAGCGCTTGCATTCAAAATCATGGATGACCGTTTTGGCGCATTAACTTTCGTACGTATCTACTCTGGTAAGCTTAACAAGGGTGACACAATCCTTAATGCGTTTACTGGTAAAACTGAGCGTGTTGGCCGTATGGTTGAGATGCAAGCAGATGAGCGTAAAGAGCTTACTTCAGCACAAGCGGGCGATATCATCGCTATCGTTGGTATGAAGAACGTGCAAACTGGTCACACTCTATGTGATCCTAAGCACCCAGTAACTCTAGAGCCAATGGTTTTCCCAACTCCAGTAATCTCGATTGCTGTACAGCCTAAAGATAAAGGCGGTAATGAGAAAATGGGTGTTGCTATCGGTAAAATGGTTGCAGAAGATCCATCTTTCCAAGTTGAGACTGATGAAGATTCAGGCGAAACTATCCTTAAAGGTATGGGTGAGCTTCACTTAGATATCAAAGTAGATATCCTTAAGCGTACTTACGGCGTAGACCTTATCGTTGGTCAGCCTCAAGTTGCTTACCGTGAAACTATTACTCGTGAAATCGAAGATAGCTACACGCATAAGAAACAATCTGGTGGTTCTGGTCAGTTCGGTAAAATCGATTACCGCATCAAGCCAGGCGAAGTGGGTTCTGGTTTCGCGTTCACTTCATCAGTTGTTGGTGGTAACGTACCTAAAGAATTCTGGCCTGCAGTTGAGAAAGGCTTTAAGTCAATGATGGGTGAAGGTGTTCTAGCTGGCTTCCCAGTACTTGACGTTGAAGTTGAGCTTTTCGACGGTGGCTTCCACGCCGTGGATTCATCTGCAATTGCTTTCGAAATCGCTGCTAAAGGCGCTTTCCGTCAGTCTATCCCTAAAGCGGGTGCACAACTTCTTGAGCCAATCATGAAAGTTGACGTGTTCACACCTGAAGATCACGTTGGTGATGTAATCGGTGACCTTAACCGTCGTCGTGGTATGTTAAGCAATCAAGAAGCTGGTTTAACAGGCGTTCGTATTAAAGCTGACGTACCGTTATCAGAAATGTTCGGTTACATCGGTTCACTACGTACAATGACATCTGGTCGTGGTCAGTTCTCTATGGAGTTCTCACACTACGCTGCATGTCCACAAAACGTAGCTGACACTGTAATCGCTGCAGAAAAAGAGAAAAATGCTGCTAAGTAATTAGCACTTTAACTCTTTGAAAAACCCGCACTTGTTGCGGGTTTTTTATTGTCTGAAGTTTGCAAGCAGGTGAATGCTATCAATACCAACCCGCAATAAGACTTAATCATTTTGAGGGGATAAACCAGAGGCTAGCTGCGTTAAAGTTTTCTCAACAAAAATAATTAAAAACGAAATCTTTGCTTTGTTATCGACACAATTTTCCTGTTCTTAATATAACTCACTTAATTAAGTGAATGAGTATAAGTGTTTTTGCTGTTTATAAAAAAAGCCGCTAGTGCGGCTTTTTTATGTTAATAGCAATGTGATATTAATCTACGTACTTGGTTGCTTTATAAGTGAGCTTAACATTACCAAAAGGAATGGCGCCGTTTACACGCACTCGCCACTTACCTTCTTGTGGATTGGTAAAAGAGCAGCTTTCACTATTACCTAGGCTAATTGAAGCACAATCTTTTCTGAAAAGCGTTGGGTTTCTTTTGTGGCGTACAAATAAGTTTGCATCACCCCAGCCACCTTCAAGGCTAACGGTTAACTCGTCGTAACCTTGCGGGATTTCAAAGCTGTAGCTTTTCCACCAAAACCAGCCACCAATATTATTAATTTCGCCAATAATTACTTCAGGTTCTGGCTCAGGTGGCGCGATAATCGTTGAACGAATATCGACAATAACAGGGTCATGATCTGATGCTCTGTAAGGTCCTTGAGCATACAAGCTTGATTGCTGTGCGTCAGATTTAAATTCAACATTATAATCAAGTGAAATAGGTTCATCGGCGTTAATATGCCAATCACTGGCGCTCACTACTTTACTTAATAAGCTCGGGCTTGCTAGGGCGTGATCTAAACTTCCTGCACGACCAGAAAAGCTGTAAGAATAACCTAAAGTGTTGCTATCTAGCTCAGCAACCACATTTTTAAGGCCTTTATCAGCAAATGCACGGATAGGATCTTCCATTGCATACGCGTTCATGTCGCCAACAAGAATGATATCTTCATCATCAACCCCTGTTGGTTTACTATTTAACCAATCAGCAAATGCATTTGCGCCAGCAGTTCTGATTTCATTCCAACATGCTTGACCGTCACCTTGATCAGCATTGCCACCAGTTGCGCTTCTACAACCACCTTTAGATTTAAGATGAGCAACCGCAACAGTAAAGACTTCTTCTGTCTCTAAAGATTTAAAGCTTTGTGCAATAGGTGCACGGTTACTGTAATCGAAAGGCGCATCGGTAGTAATTGCTGCAGTACCCACTTGCTGCACTTTATCCGCACGGTAAATAAGTGCAGTAGTGATAGCGTCGGTGCCTATTTTATCAACACCAAAGTCTACAAATGCATATTGATTTTGACTATCAGCGTCATTAAGTGCATTTACTAAACTAGCAACAGCACTAAATTCGCCAAAACCGTCATTTTCAATTTCCATTAAGCCAATCACATCTGCTTGCATAGCACTGATAGCGCTGACTAGCTTGGCTTGTTGACGAATTAACTCGGCTTCTGAATCAGCACCACGGCTAGTTGGGAAACCGCCACCTTGGCCATCGCCATTAAAGTAGTTAAGTACGTTAAAGCTGGCAACACGCAAATCAGCGTCAGGGTTTAACTCTGGTGCATCGGTGCGTGGATTGGTTGCTATAAACTGAGGTGTTGTTGTTGGGTGAATACGGTAAGTACTAAAGCTGTAAGCTAGCGCACCTGTTACAGAATTTACTGTATCGCCTGTGCGTAAAGTATTCTCTGCTGATAACCCAGGGACAGGATAAGCGATAGGATCGCGGTTTTGACGAGTTGAGCCATCATCTAAGAGTATTTTTTTATTTAGATTTTGTGCTTCAACCGCATTCGCAGCCGCGCCAGGAAGTGCAACTTGAGTACCTTGGTATAAGCGTTCAGTGGCAAGTTCTAGCTCTCCATAGCGACCTAAACCATAATTGTTAGTAACAATAAGCGGCTGCTCTAAGGTAACCAGCATACCTTCAAACGCTTCTAATTCACTTGGTTCGGTGACGGGCAGAGTGACTTTAGTTGGGTAAGCTGAAAGGCCGGTATCACAAATAGCAACTTGACTAACATTGCCAATTTGGGTGGCATCAAAATACTCTTCAACAGTACCTTGTACGCGAACGTGATCACCCACATTAACATCCGTAGTGGCAAAGTAAACAAATACCCCTTCAGAGGTAAGTGGGTTTGCATCTTCATCACTATTAAGTGAATTTACAAAAAAGCCTTTGAGCTGATCATCTGCTTGGAAATCAGCTGTTACTACACCTTCAAACTCAACCACAGTGTTAACTAGTGGGCTGCTTGTGCCTTCGCCTTGAATGCTGCTAATTAATGTTTTTTCAGCGCCACATAATAAAGGCTCTTCAGGTTCTGGATCTGGATCTGGGTTAGGTGAAGAATTTCCTGCAAATATGCCTAAATCACTAAAGTCATCTTGCTCAAATTGCAGCCATTGCTCGCTTGGGTTGAAACTATCATCGGCGTCAGTGCGCCCATTTAATTCAGTTTCTTTGCGGCGTAATGTTTTATTTTGTGTTTTCACGCCCCCTTCTGACCAAAATGAACCAGGGTCTACACCGCGCTGGCCAAAGCTATCAATAACCACAGAGCCTTGTGTAAGTACCAGTGCATCGTCGCCATTAAAGTTAGTCACGGCGCTGAGTTGGTCAGCTTTTTCTTTTAGTTCTGCTGATGCATTACCATTAACAATCACGTAGGTGCTATTTGCAGCAAGTTCGCCAGTTAAATCGAATGTATTATTTGCATCTGTACTGCCATTTGAATAGAGGCTAAGGGTATGGCCATCTAATGACAGTGGGGTTGTCGAATTGTTAAATAGTTCTATTGCTTTATTATAGCTACTGCCTTCTACGTACTCAGATATAACGAGGTTAGCGGTAGCGGGTGCACTTAGGCTTGCTAATACAAGCGCCAAAGGCGTTATTTTTGTTTTTAACATTATTATTTTTCCCGTGTTTTTGTTTCCCCAAATGGGACGCTTAGTGTAATGAAAAATGATTACAAATAGAATACAGAATGTTAACAATCTTGGTTTTTGTTATTTTTGAGGTTGAATGTACATTGGGTGTTTGGTTTTAGGTAAGGCAGAACCTATGTAGTGTGATTACTTCCCATAAATAGGGAACGCTGTAAAAATGCCAAATATGTGCTGCCCTTAAACATAAAAAAGGGCAATAAAGCCCTTTTATATCAATATGTCGTTATTATTTATTTAAATAGCGAGCAGCTTGCTTAGCAAAGTAAGTCAGAATGCCGTCTGCGCCAGCGCGTTTAAATGCTAATAAAGACTCCATTATGGTTGCTTCTTCGCTTAGCCAGCCGTTATCAATAGCGGCTTTATGCATCGCATATTCGCCACTTACTTGATAAGCGAATGTTGGAACACCAAACTCATCTTTAACACGGCGAACAATATCAAGGTATGGCATACCAGGTTTAACCATTACCATGTCAGCGCCTTCTTGAAGATCAAGTGCCACTTCGCGAATTGCTTCATCAGAGTTAGCAGGATCCATTTGGTATGTTTTTTTATCAGCGCCTTTTAAGTTACCCGCAGAACCGACAGCATCTCTAAATGGACCATAGTAGCTTGACGCATACTTTGCAGAATAGGCCATAATGCGGGTATGAATAAAGCCATCGGCTTCAAGAGCTTCACGAATTGCACCAATACGACCATCCATCATGTCTGATGGGGCAACAACATCGGCACCTGCAGCTGCATGTGATAGCGCCTGCTTAACTAAAATTTCGGTAGTGACGTCGTTAATCACATAGCCTGCATCATCAATAATGCCGTCTTGACCATGCACTGTAAATGGGTCAAGTGCAACATCGGTGATCACGCCAAGCTCTGGGAAGGTTTCTTTTAATGCGCGTACTGTTCTTTGAGCTAAGCCATCATCGTTATAAGCTTCTTCAGCGAGTAGAGACTTTTTATCTGCAGGAGTAACAGGAAAAATAGCGAGCGCAGGGACGCCTAAATCTACCAGTTCTTTAGCTTCTTCTAGCAGTAAATCAATTGATAAACGTTCAATACCGGGCATTGATTCAATGCTTTCACGGCGGTTTTTACCTTCAAGCACAAACACAGGATAAATAAGATCATTAATACTCAGCTGATTTTCAGCCATAAGGCGACGAGAGAAATCGTTACGGCGCATTCTACGCATGCGAGTATATGGGAAAAGGTCTAGTCCAGATTGGGCCATAAGTATACGCTCCTACTGTGGGATTGAAAAATTAACCACTTGATTGCGGCCATGTTGTTTTGCTAAATAGAGTGCCTTATCGGCATAATCAGTAAATAGTTCAGGGTTATGAATGTCATCGGCAATTTGGGTATAAACACCGGCACTAATGGTAAAGTCGATAATTGTACCTGCTACATTTACAGTATTATTTGCTATTGCTAGGCGTGTTTGCTCTGCAATGATCAGTGCACCTGGGTTATCAGTACTAGGTAGTAAAATGACAAATTCTTCACCACCATAACGCGCTACTTCGTCAAGTGGGCGCTTAAGCTGTTGTTTAATGGTATCAGATACCGCCCTGATAACTTGATCGCCGGTTAAGTGGCCATAGTTATCGTTAATTGATTTAAATTTGTCGATATCTAGCATAATAATACTCAATGGTGTTTGTTCACGGCGCGAACGACGAATTTCCATAAGTAACTTTTTATCAAAAAAACGTCTATTTTTAATGCCAGTTAGCGCATCTTCCATATTGAGTTGTTCAAGTTCATGGTTTTTATCTTCAAGCTCTCTAAGTGTGACTTGTAATTCAAAGGTGCGTTCATCTACTTGGCTTTCAAGCTCTTGGCGGGTGCGCTCTTGTAATTCGATCCGCTCATTTAATAGCGCATCTTGTGCGGCGCTTTGTGCAATCAATGCTTGCTGTGCTGTTACTTGCTCATCGCGTTGCAATATAAACAATTTTATGACGGTATAGCTTAGACAAAATGAGCAACCTAAAGACGCTGCAAAGGTGAGCATTAAGCTCGCTCTTGTAACAGTGTAGAAGCCTGTTAACGCAATGGAAAAATGAATAACCACAATTAAAAAGAACCCAAGTGCCATTAAGAGCGATTTATTGGGGCTAGTGGGATTTTTACGTAAATAAAATAACGTTGTGACAACATGATAAATTAAAATTACAGGGATGCTTAAAATAGCAAATAAAGCTACGCTGGGAGTAGGAAGCAACCAAATAAGTAAAATAATTAATGCGTATAGTGCGGTAATTATTGTTTGCCCTTTTACTAAATTAGACTCAATAGCGGTGCAAACATGGCGCTGTAAAGGAAGAAACGATATCGTGATCAGCATCAGCAAAATAGGCAGCATTAACTGTTGTAGGTCTGCTATGTTTGAGGGTGCATAACGAAATCCAAATCCGCCTAAGTAAGCTAAAAAGAAGCCGAGCATCAACGTAATTAAACCAGCATAAGCAAAATAATGTTTACGTGAAAAAGCAAATAAAACCAGACTACTCACCGCTAAAGAAAAAATAAAGCCAATTAGTAATCCATAAAGTAAATTCACCATACTTTTATAAGCTAGTAACGAGTCTTGCTGCCACAGTGTTAATGGTACGCGCAGCCCAATACCTGAATCATTATTAACTTTAAGGTACACAGTAGTTTCACTGTTAGCGGGAAGAGTTAACTTGACTAGTAAAGACTCACTCTTGATTACTCTTTGCGAAAGCGCAAGCGTATCACCTATATGAGTTGATGTGAGTAGTTTATCACCCATAAAGTGAGCAAGGTAAACATCATTCAAAAGAGGGTTGTCTAGTGACAGTAAGGGCATTATCGGCTGCGATAACTGATTTTTAATTTTAAATTGAATCCACACAGGCCGAGACTCAAGGCCTAAATTAAGTGGCTTATTATTAAGTAGCAGCCATTCTTGTAAATTACTTTGTCGTGCATCTTCTAATGAGGTAGGAGCAAACGAATAATGAATATCTTCTATTTTTTTTGAATTAAATTCGCTATTTATCTCGATTGCACTTGCAGGAAAACAGGATGCATAAAACACCATAATGAATACCAGCAAAGCGCAAAAGGTTCGCATTATTTTTTCTCTAATCCAAATAAGCGGTTAAAGTTGTCACTCGTATGTTTTGCCACTTCACAAGCAGAAACACCATAAAGCTGAGCAAGCGTGTCACAAACATAATGCAGCAATGCTGGCTCATTACGTCTTGACTTTGGCTTAGGTTTAACAGTGCGAGGGATTAAAAAGGGTGCATCGGTTTCAATTAATAAACGCTCAATGGGAATGCTAGGGATCAGTTGTTGTAATTCTTTGCCGCGTCGTTCGTCACATACCCAGCCGGTAATACCAATATAAAGACCCAGGTTTAAGTAACCTGCAAGTGCTTGTGCATCACCAGTAAAACAGTGCAGTACACCGCGAACAGTAAACTCATTTAAAATAGCAAGCATGTCGTCACTGGCATCACGTTCATGTAAGTAAACTGGCAGATTTAGCTTTTCAGCTAATGCGAGCTGACGACGAAACACATCACGCTGCACATCTCTTGGAGAAAAGTCACGATTGTAATCTAGTCCGCATTCACCAATTGCAATAACTTGCTCATTTTGTGCGAGTTTAGTGAGCTGTTGTTCAAGTTCAGAGGTTGCTGTTTTTGCATCATGAGGGTGAATACCAGCGCTAGCATATTGACCATAGCGTGCAGCAAGTGCTAATGATTCTTCGCTGGAGCTGATATCGCAGCCAATAATTAGCATATGCTTAACGCCGACCTCTTTTGCCCGCGTGAGCACCTCTTGATGCTGACCATCAAATTGATGATTAGTTAAATTTACGCCAGCATCAATTAACGTATATTGCATTACTGAGTACGTTTTACACGAATTGAACGGTTTTGATCTGCTTTCTTAAGTAAAAAAGAGTTGAATACCCCACGGCTAATAATAACGGTATCGCCTTCGGCTAACCTTAAGCTATCTGAACCAATTTGACGCCATTGCTGATTATTCTCTAAAGTAATAATTAGCTCACCATAAGGGGCTTTTTTAACATTAGCTATTGTTGATGAAATTGTTTCTTCACTATTCTCGATGATTTTTTTATGCTCTAAACCAAACTCTTTTGCCTTTTCAGCCACAGGTGCTGTTGCGACAGCCGTGTCAGCTTTTACATTAGCTTTAACAGATTGTTGTGGTTGTTTACGCGCTGATTGAGTGAGTGATTTTCCCGCGATAGTGTTGTCGTAACATAGTAAACGATTAAAATCGTTTTCAATAAAACTACAGGCTTGTAACGCTTGCTCATTAATAGGAGTTGCGGCTAAAACCGGTACACTTGCTAAAGCGAGTAAAGAAAGTAAATGCTTATTCATATTATTCCTCAGATTCTTGTTGTGGTTTTGCGGTATAAAATTTAGCTAAAATTAAGCCAAGCTCAAATAAAAGCAGCATAGGCAATGCTAATAGGGTTTGTGATAGCACATCGGGTGGCGTTAAAAACATCGCCACAACAAATACACCGACCACTATATAAGGGCGTTTCTCTTTTAGACTTTGTGTGGTTGTTGCACCACTCCAACAAAGCAACATAATCGCAACTGGGATTTCAAATGCAATACCAAAAGCAAAAAATAGCTTAAGTACAAAGCCTAAATAGCTACTGATATCCGGTGCTAGGGTCATCATTTGAGGACCTGCACTGGTGAAAAAACCTAAAATAATTGGCAGTACTACAAAGTAGCAAAAAGCTATGCCACCATAGAATAAGAAAATACTGGAAGCTAATATGGGCATGAGCATTTTCTTTTCGTGCTGATATAAACCGGGGGCTATAAATCCCCAAATTTGATGTAAAATCCAAGGGATCGCAGCAAATAAAGCAACAAACAACGTAAGTTTAAAGGGGGCAAAAAATGGCGCGGTGACATCCGTTGCTATCATAGTGGCAGTACTAGGTAAATGAGCGACTAAAGGAGCCGCCACAAACGTATAAATATCGTTTGCAAAGTAAACCAAACTAATAAATATCACTAAAATACTTAATAGTGATTTTATCAGCCGGTCACGTAATTCGATTAAATGAGCGACAAATCCTGACTTTACTTCTTCAGTCATTGTTTTCTATACCCTGCATTAAGCGCATGAAAAAAGAGAGTGCCATAATTACTTAGAGTCATCTGTTGATTGGTTATTAGTGGCTTGGCTTTGATCTTTTTTATAGCTGTGAGTAACTGATTGCGCTGCTTGTTGCAGCTCAGAAACAGAGTTTTGTAGGTCAGGGCTTAAATCTTTAAGACCTTGTTGCTCTGCTTTTTTTAGGTTTTCATGTAACTCGTTTACACGCAGCTCTTCACTTACTTCCGCTTTTACTGAGTTAGCCATTGCTTTGGCTGTTTTTACCCAGCGGCTTACGGTTCTAATAGCAACAGGTAAGCGCTCTGGTCCAAGTACCACCAAGCCGACAATAAATACCACAACAAGCTCCCACATTCCCATGCTGGTTAAACCTTGTTGCTGTCTTTGGTTTTGTCAGTTGTATTTATATCGGCAGGTTTTGACTCTGCTGAATTTTGTATCTGTTCCGCTTTATCTTCGCTGGCTTGTTTCTCAGTATTTTGGTCATCAGACATGGCTTTTTTAAAGCCTTTTACTGCGCCACCTAAATCACCACCCATACCGCGTAGTTTCTTCGTACCGAATAAAAGTACAATGATTGCAAGTACAATTAATAATTGCCAAATACTAATACCACCAAAACCCATGGTTTTCTCCTGCTTTTAAGCCATAAAATAATAAGGTTAAGTGCTGATTATACGCCCAAAGTGGCAAATAGCACTTAGTTTATGCGCGGCGCCAAGCCGCTATAAAGCCAATAACAGCACAACTTAAGACAACGCCAGCAGCGATTAAGTTGTGTTGTAAATAAAATAAAGCTGAGACAATCATCGCTGCACTACTAAACAACCCTAAAACCAATGGTTTATGTGAAACTTTAACTGCAGGTACGTGAGAGTGTGGTGCTCGCTTTAAATTTTGATAAATTAAATCGGGTAGTTCAGGCATTTTTTCTGCCCAAAACGGTAAGTTTGCATACATTTGCTTTAGCACAGACAGCGGACCAACTTGTTGTTTAACCCAGTCTTCTAAAAATGGCTTTGCTGTTTTCCATAAATCCAGTTGTGGATATAGCTGGCGACCTAAGCCCTCAACATACAACAAGGTTTTTTGTAGCAATACGAGCTGTGGTTGAACCTGCATATTAAAACGACGTGCGGTATTAAATAAGTTAACCAAGACATGACCAAATGATATTTCAGCCAGTGGTTTATTAAAAATAGGCTCGCACACGGTGCGAATAGCAAATTCAAACTCTTCAATGCTGGTATCAGGTGGTACCCAGCCTGAATCAACATGTAGCTGTGCTACCTGACGGTAGTCGCGGTTAAAAAAGGCAATAAAATTTTCAGCTAAATAGCGTTTATCTTCTTTATTGAGTGTTCCCACAATACCGCAATCAATACCAATATATTTAGGGTTGTGCGGGTGTTCGCGGGAGACAAAAATATTGCCTGGATGCATATCCGCATGAAAAAAACTGTCGCGAAACACTTGAGTAAAAAATACTTCTACTCCGCGCTCTGCTAATAGCTTCATATTGGTGTTTTGTGCCATCAATGCTTCAGTATCTGACACCGGAATACCGTAAATACGTTCCATAACCAGAACATTACTGCGGCTATAGTCACTGTATACTGCAGGGATATAAAGTGATTCTGAACCTTCAAAGTTACGCTTTAATTGAATACCATTAGCGCCCTCACGCATTAAATCAAGTTCATCGAGTAATGTTTTTTTATACTCTTTAACCACTTCTACAGGGCGTAAGCGTTTGGCTTCGTTAATTAACTTACCAACAACCTTAGCTAATTTTTCCATTAGTGCTAAGTCGGCATTTATTTGTTGTTCAATATTAGGACGTATAACTTTAATAACGACATCTTGCGGTTCACCTTGAGGATCAACAAGGGTAGCTGTATGCACCTGAGCAATTGAAGCCGATGCCAGAGGTGTTTGTGAAAAGTCGCTAAATAGCTGGCTAATATTATCTATTTCTAATGCTGTTTCGATGATTTTCTGTGCCAATTCACCTTCAAACGGTTCTACCTGATCTTGTAAAAAGGCTAACTCCAATGCGATATCATGAGGCAGTAAATCGCGTCGAGTTGAGAGCATTTGGCCAAACTTTATCCACACAGGGCCAAGTTGTTGCAGAGCTAAGCGAAGTCTTAAGCCTGGGGGTTTATCTTTGTGTTGATTGCGTAACCAAAACAAGCTGCCACGTGCGATTTTAGCAAACCAGGGTACTTTGTGTTTAGGTATAAGCTCATCAAGTCCGAAGCTAAGCAGGGTTTTAGTTATATAATACAGTCGGGCAGTTGACACAAAAAATCCTTAGCGCGTTAAAGGGCTTTAATTAGGGCGTTAATACGTTGCTCAATGGCGGCAACTTGGCCTTTTAGTGCTCTATTTTGTTGTTTAAATTGCTCAAGCTCTAATGGGTGAATAGTGATTGCCAGCTCATCTTGGCACACACTAATAAAAGTACTGTCGAGCTGAGACTTTGCTTTTTTACCTTGCTGCTTAAGTGACTGCAAATGTAAATAAAGTTGTTGTGCAGGCGCGTCGCCAATATGCTTTGCTAATTGCTCTGGCCAATCAATGTCTACACTTGAAAAGGCTGAACTATAGCTTTGGGCTATGTTTAAATCACCTTGTAAATCAAGCTTATCTTGGCGAATAAGTTGAGTCAGCATAGCCGGGTTTTTCAGTGCTAATAACGTATCTATATTGGCACTGATCATACAGTCTGCGTCAGCATGTTCGAATGCAGTGTAAAGATGTAGCTGCTGATTGGCATAAGTAATGGCTATTTTTTGCTGCCAGTCTCTAACCTCAACCAATAAACGCTGATGCTCTACTACATTTAGTTTATCGAGTAAGCTCGGGTCAAGTTTAAGCGCTTGATTTAATACTTTTTCAATAAGCGAAAGTACAAAGCTCGGTAGCATAAAAAAACTGCCTGCAGCCGGTTGTTCTTTACTGTGTTCTTCAAGCGCCATAAATTACTAACCTTAGTATTTAAATCCACGATGCAGGGCAACAATGCCACCAGTTAGATTTTGATAAGTCGCTTGCTCAAACCCTGCTTCGACCATCATCCCTTTAAGGGTTTCTTGATCTGGATGCATACGAATTGACTCTGCTAAGTATTGGTATGATTCACTGTCGTTAGCAACTAGTTTACCCATAGTAGGTAAAATGTTGAAAGAGTAAAAATCATACGCCTTGCTGAGAAGCTCTTGCTCTGGTTTTGAAAACTCAAGAATGAGTAAACGGCCCCCTGGTTTTAAAATACGGTACATAGAGCGCAATGCTTTATTTTGATCCGTCACGTTACGTAAGCCAAAGGCAATCGTAATTAAATCAAAACTATTATCAGGAAATGGTAAGGCTTCGGCATTCATTTGTACGTAATCAATGTTACCGACAAGGCCTAGGTTATGCAGCTTTTCACGGCCTACCTTTAACATTGAAGAGTTTATATCACCTAAAACAACCTGACCGCTATCGCCAACAAGTTGGCTAAACTTTGCGGTTAAATCGCCAGTACCACCGGCTAAGTCTAATACATGATGACCTTTACGAATGCCTGAACTAGCAATTGTTTGACGTTTCCATAAACGGTGAATACCAAAAGACATGAGATCATTCATAACATCGTACTTTGTCGCAACAGAATGAAATACATCAGCAACCATAGAAGCTTTTTCGGTTTCGGCAACAGTTTTATAGCCAAAATGCGTGGTCTTTTCAGGGTTCTCGTTCATGATTAATCTCTATCGTGGTAATAGAGACTAGTGTACTTGATTGTGCACCAAGGGTGCAATTTGAATATGATTTATCAGCTAATTTATTGTGTGAACAGTGTGCTTTGCTATTGAGATGCACGTGATTTAAACGCCGCGTTTGAGGCACTTTTAACTAGTTGGTTAAAGTCGCCTTGTTGTTCCGTAATCCCTAATGAGAGAGAAATGGGAGGGAGTTTTAAATCGCTTTTTGAACTGATAAAACGTAGCTTTTCGACCCCTGCTATTACTTTCTCTGCAATCAGTTTAGCTGTTTCGGGCTCAATGTTAGCAAGTAGAACGATAAATTGGTCTTTTGCAGAGCGCCCGGCTAAGCCACTTTGCGAAACATACTTTTGAACTTGCTTAGCTACTTTATTTAAAATCACTTCGCCAATTGCATCACCAAAGTTATTAATAAAATGCTCTAAATTATCAATTTGAATGGCAATTGCTGAAATTGACTTGTCTTGTTTTAGCCATAATTGTGTTTGCTTAGTTAAATAATGGCGTTTGTATAAGCCTGTTTGCGGATCAATGACATGTTGTTTGCGCAAGGTATTGAGTTGTTTTTTAGTTGTTTCGTGTAGTTTTTTTGCCTGACTTAGTTCTTGTTTAAATTGCGCTTGTTGCGAGAACAGTAACTGCGTTTGCTCATTAAGTCTTTCTAAGGCGATGCGGCTATTAGCAATATTATTTTCATCTAAAGAATGTAAGCAGTCATTAACATGACCTGCGAAATCGTTAAGTTTTTTTTCGGTTTGCTGTGCATTTCGCGATAGTGAGTTGATCACGCCATTGACGTTTTCAATCATTGCTACTTCGGTTTTATGACCCTGATTTAAATATTCAAAATAGAGTTGCTCAATAAATAGCTCATCAATATTTTGTTGGGCATCTATGGCATCATCAATAGCATTGTTAAGCGCAAAATGGATTTTACTAATGTATGTATACACAACTTGAAAATTTAAGGGGGTAGGAGGCAAAACATGATGCTCTAAAAACATACATACTTTTGTCATTTTTTCTTGTGCTATAGCCATGGAATCATGGAACATCATTTGCAATTACCAACCAAATACGCATAAATGCTGATTTATAAAACTCGTCCAATGAGGCAATTTGCTTCCAAGCACAGATACAATAATCATTATATCTGTTATTTAAAAGTAAAATGAGTCGTAGTTGGCTAAAATGGCGCTATAATTTCAATAACCGTTGTTTTTTTGAGCAATTACTCTAATTGTTAAGTATTAACTTAAGTTAATAAAATGATTACTACCGTATATTTTCGCAATTGGTCGTATATTTATTTGCTATTTATTTAGGCTACGATAAGTTTATCACATCTGTAACGTCACTAAGCTCAATAACTATGAATTTATCTCTTTCAAAAAAAATGCGTCTTTCCTTATTAAGTGTCACCTTAATGTGTTCATTAAGTGCGTGTCAGCTAACTACAATTAACGCCAATCAGCAATTTACGCAAACGGCCGAAAATATCGTAAAACATCGCCAAAATGTAAGTCCGTACAGTAATCCTGAGGGTGTTGATGGCTATTTACTTCCTAACTTATCAGCTGACTTTTTAGCGCAGCAGTATCAAAAAAACACGCAGTTATTGGCTGATTTAGATTCAATAGATATGAGCAAGCTGAGTGACGAGAATCAAATTAACTACAGTATTATTCGAGCGCAAGTGCAAAATAGTGTTGATGAATATGTATTTAATGCACACTACATGCCTTTAACGTCAGAGTATGGCTTTCATTCAAGCCTATCGTTTATTGTTAATAGCTCGGATTATAAAACTGCACAAGATTATCAAAACTACCTAAAGCGATTACAGCAAGTGCCGCGCTTTTTTGAGCAAAACATAGGCTGGATGCGTAAAGGATTAGAAGTTGGTTTAACTCAACCCAAAGCGGTATTAATTGGCTACCAAGACTCTATTACTGCCTACATTGTTGACGATGTAACACAGTCTGAATTTTACAAGCCGTTTTTAAACAATACCGCGGGTTTAAGTGATAGTGAATTTATAGCGTTACAACAACAGGCTAAAGCAATTATTAGCAGCCAAGTTATTAAAGCCTATAAAGATTACTTAACTTTTTTTAATACTGAATACTTACCTGGCGCGCGCAGTGATATTGGTATTTCGTCAACTCCTAATGGCGAAGCCTTTTATGCAAATCGTGCTAAGTATTACACCACGACACAAATGACCCCAAAAGAAATCCATGAGCTGGGTTTAGCTGAGGTGGCGCGTATTCGCAGTGAAATGGAAGCGGTCATCAAAGAGGTGGGTTTTAAGGGCACGTTTGCAGAATTTATCCACTTTTTACGTACTGATCAGCAGTTTTACGCCACAACGCCTGAACAATTATTAAAAGAGGCCGCGTACATTGCCAAAAAAATGGATGCACAGTTACCTAAATTATTTCATACCTTACCACGCAAACCCTATGGCGTAGCGCCGGTGCCCGCCAATATTGCACCTAAGTACACTACTGGGCGCTATTCAGGTTCGAGCCGTGATGATCAAGCCGGTTTTTATTGGGTAAACACGTACGCTTTAGATAAACGACCACTCTATGCTTTAGAAGCGTTAACGCTGCACGAAGCCGTACCGGGCCATCATTTACAAATATCACTCAATGCAGAGCTTGAAAGCTTACCTAGCTATCGCCGAGATGCCTATTTATCAGCATTTGGTGAAGGCTGGGGGTTATATTCAGAGTACTTAGGGGTTGAGGCTGGTTTTTATCAAGACCCATATAGCAACTTTGGTCGTTTAACCTACGAAATGTGGCGTGCTGCACGTTTAGTGGTTGATACGGGGATGCATATGTATGGCTGGAGTCGAGAGCGTGCAATGAACTTTATGGCTGATAATACGGCGCTTTCATTGCATAATGTAAAAACGGAAACCGACCGTTATATTTCGTGGCCAGCACAAGCGCTGTCTTACAAAATTGGTGAGTTAACAATTAAACGTCTGCGCGCAGAGGCTGAGCAAGCATTAGGTCAACAATTTGATATTCGTGAGTTTCATCATCAAATATTACGCCATGGCTCAGTGCCTTTGTCGGTGCTTGAGCAACAAATACGTTTGTATATACAAGTGGAATTAGCAAAAACAGATAGCTAAAAGCGCATTATTTTGAAACTATAAAAGTGTGGTGTTATTTGATGGCATCACGCTTTTTTAGCATTTAAGGATAAGTAATGAGTCAGTTTATAATGTTCAGTATCGATGTGTTTGCCAGCCTATTTATTGTTGCATTGGGGTTGCTGGTTGTATTAATTGCTATTTTTTATATTCGAGATGTTACGCAAACAAAGCATGCTATTAGGCGTAATTATCCCGTGATTGGACGTTTCCGTTATTTCTTTGAGCGCCAAGGTGAGTTTTTTAGACAGTATTTTTTTGCCCTCGATCGTGAAGAAATGCCCTTTAATCGCGCCGAGCGCAGTTGGGTCTACCGCGTGGCTAAAGATGTTGATCACACGGCCGCTTTTGGTTCAACTCAAAGTTTAGAGGCCACAGGCACAGTCATGTTTATGAACTGTGCGTTTCCTACCTTAGATGAAGAAGCCTTAGCGCCGAGCAACGTAACTCTTGGTCCTTACTGTAAATTTCCTTACACCACAAATTCGCTATTTAATATATCGGGCATGAGCTTTGGTGCGCTATCAAGCCCAGCTGTACGTGCACTATCGAAGGGGGCAAAATTAGCAGGATGTTGGATGAACACGGGAGAAGGCGGCCTTAGCCCATATCACTTAGAAGGAGGTGCCGATATTGTATTTCAAATTGGCACCGCAAAATACGGTGTACGCGACGAGCAGGGAAATTTAAGTACAGAAAAGCTAAAAGCCGTTGCTGCACATCCAGCGGTTAAAATGTTTGAACTGAAAATGAGCCAAGGTGCTAAGCCAGGCAAAGGCGGCATGTTACCTGGGCGAAAAGTGAATGCTGAAATTGCCAAAATAAGAGGTATATCCGAAGGGCAGGATTCTATTAGCCCAAACGGGCACCCAGAAATAAAAAATCCAAACGATATTCTAGACATGCTTAACACCATCAGAACTGCAACGGGTAAACCGACAGGCTTTAAAGCGGTTATTGGTGAACATACTTGGTTAGAAAGTTTATTCGCCGAGATTAATCATCGCGGCATTGAGTCCGCACCCGACTTTATTACTATTGATAGTGCGGATGGCGGTACCGGCGCAGCACCACAATCTTTATTAGATTCTGTAGGGTTACCGCTTAAAGAAAGCCTTCCTTTAGTTATACAGCTATTAAAGAAACATGGTCTTAGAGAGCGAGTTAAAATTATTGTTTCGGGTAAGTTAATTGTTCCATCCAAAGTCGCATGGGCATTAGCACTAGGAGCCGACTTTGTAGTTTCTGCCCGAGGGCATATGTTTGCACTAGGCTGCATTCAGGCTATGCAATGTAATAAAGATACTTGCCCAACAGGAATTACTACGCATAATGAACGTTTACAACGTGGTTTGAATGTTGAAGATAAAGCGCAGCGAGTTGCAAATTATAATAAATACATCCATTACGGTGCGGGGCTTATTGCACATTCTTGTGGCGTTACCAGTGCTCGCGAATTAAAACGCAAACATGTACGTATAGTACAAGAAAGTGGCCTTTCTGAGCCGCTAGATAAAATGTACGAGCATTACCATTAAATACTTGCTTGTTAGTTATCGGTGATGAGGTGTATTGCTCGCTCGAATGCCGGTGATTTTTAATCGCTCTAATTCGCAGCTAAACAAAAACTCTAGTGCTTCTAGGTGGCGACGCACTTCAGCAATATTTTTGCCAACTGCATATAAGCCATGACCGCGAATTAATACACCAAATTTAATCGGTGAGTGCAAATGGTGATCGCTAACTAATAAGCTTAAACGGTCAATATCTTGGCCGTTATCAAAAATAGGAATGCTTAAGGTTTCTAAATGAGACCACTGTTGTGGTAATCGATGGATATGCAATACAAGCAGCCTAATGGCGATAAAGTTATTCGTTTATGTTTTGCTTAAAACGATCAAATCCTAATAGAGGCGGCGCAGATTTTATGTCAACTTTAACTTTAGCACTATTACAAAACTCATTGCATTGGCTCGATAAAAAAGCCAATTTAGCTATGTTTGAACAACAACTTGCCAACATCACCAATAAACCAGATTTAATTGTATTGCCCGAAACCTTTGCCACTGGATTTGCGGTTAACCTTGATTGTGGTGAGGCTGAAAATGGCTCAGTACTGAGTTGGCTTAAAACACAAGCTAAACAACATAATGCAGTGATTGCAGGCTCAGTATTGGTAACCCAAGGAGACAAAAAGGCCAACCGGTTTTATTGGGTACAACCAAATGGAGAAGTGAGCTATTACGATAAGCGCCACTTATTTTGTTTGGGTAACGAGGGTGAATTTGTAGTGCCAGGACAAACCCGTAAAGTGTTTGAGCTCAATGGGTTTAAAATTTTACCGCAAGTTTGCTACGATTTACGTTTTCCGGTGTTTCAGCGCAATAACAATGACTACGACGTGATGATTAATATTGCCAACTGGCCTGCGGCAAGGCGTAATGTGTGGGACACTTTATTAATGGCGCGAGCAATGGAAAACCTATGCTACGTGGTTGGCGTAAATCGGGTTGGCGAAGATGGTAATGGTATTGAGCACAGTGGTGGAACCGCAGTGTATGACTTTAAAGGTGAGCCACTGGTTAAAGCAAATGATGACCAGCCAGCATTACTAACAATCACATTAAATAAAGCGCCGCTCAATGAATTTAGAGCTAAATTTCCGGCACATTTAGATGCCGATGCTTTTGCATTGGTATAAATTAGCGCCCAGCCGATAAAGTGCTAAAATAGCCGCTGATATTTTTATTGGCGGCTTTATGAATACAACCCCTATTACACCGGTAGTTTTAGCAGGCGGCATTGGCACACGGCTTTGGCCGCTATCACGCCAAGCAATGCCAAAGCAGTTTTTATCTTTGCTTGATGATAAAAATCAGCAGTCATTATTACAAAGTACCTTATTACGTGTTACAACTGAGGACTTTAATCCCGCTATTTTGGTCTGTAATGAGCAGCATCGATTTATTGCTGCGGAGCAGGCTGCATTTGCAAAACCCCATGCCATAGTACTTGAGCCAGAAGGCAAAAATACCGCACCAGCTATTGCCCTTGCCGCGCACTACGCTTTAAAAAATAATATTACGGGCCCTTTGCTGGTGATGCCTGCCGATCATCATATTGCAGACTTTACCGGATTAACTGCTCAGTTATCCGATGCGATTAAACTTGCTGAGCAAGGTAAATTAGTTACATTTTCAATTACGCCGACAGAGCCACACACAGGTTATGGTTATATAAAACAGGGCGCAGCCATTAAAGATACCTGTTGCTTTGAAGTTGACCAGTTCAAGGAAAAGCCTGATTTAGCAACTGCATTAACTTATTTAGCTGAGGGCGGTTATAGTTGGAATAGTGGTATGTTTTTATTTACTCCCGCGGCATATCTAAAAGAACTGGAACGCTTTGCCCCTAAAATTGCTAAAAGTGTTGCTAGTGCCACTGACTTTAAACAAGACTTAGCGTTTACCAGAGCAAATGCCCATGCACTTGAATCTTGCCCAAATGACTCAATTGACTACGCTATTTTAGAGCGCAGCAATAATGTAGTGGTAATGCCTGTGGCGTTAAAGTGGAGCGATGTCGGCAGTTTTTCTGCACTCGCAGCGCTTGCAGAAAAAGATTCGCAGGGTAACAGTCAAAATCAGCAACATATTGCACAGAATAGTATTAATAACCTAGTTATTAGCGAAGATGGGCACACAATTGCTACTTTAGGTGTGAGCGATTTAGCGATTGTACATACTCATGATGCCACCTTGATTGCAAAACAAGATTCGCTTGAAGGCTTGCCTTTAATACTTAAGCAATTGGCAATTACGCAAAATGACAAACTGGCGCATCATCAGGTGGTTTACCGCCCTTGGGGACATTATCGTACGTTAATAGAAAGTATCGGCTTTAAAGTTAAAAAAATTACCGTAAAAAGTGGTGAAAAACTCTCAACCCAGCGTCATCAGCATCGTGCCGAGCATTGGGTGGTTGTCTCAGGTACTGCAGATATATGTATTGACCAGCAAGGCTTAACACTGACCCATGACCAATCTTGTTATATTGGTGCAAAACAACTGCACAGCTTAGCGAATAATCAGCCCGAACCCTTAATTGTTATTGAAGTGCAAACGGGTGCCATATTGGATGAAAGTGACATAGAGCGATTTGATGATGTATACGGTAGAAAATAACAGTATAAATAGTAAATATGGTTGATCATTTGTTACGGTCGTAAAACTTGGTAGCCCGTAACCGTATTACTCTAGCCCTTGGCGCACATACCTTAAATAGGCTTCTAAACTGTGTTGCCACAGTGTGCTGGCTTCATTTAATGAGTTATTTAATGGCTTTTTATCAAGTAAGCGTCGTTCTATTTTTTTCAGTGCCAGTCCATAGCTATTAAAACCAAGTTGCATTGCGGTGCTGGCTTGGCGATGTAATAACTTAATGCATTGCTCGGGGTCTTGCTCTAATAAAGCTTGGCAACGGCTCAGCTTATTACGCGCAGATAGGATAAACTCATTATAAATAGAAGATACTTCGTCAATACTAAAAGAGCTTGTTAAGGTCTCTGTTGCGGTTTCATCGTATAACGTATCAATCAGCTCGACGGCAATGCTAGCTGTTTGTGTTGACTGTGAATCACTCAATGCTTGGCGTAGTTTTTCTTGCTTTAATGGCTTGCCAACAATGTCTTTAATACCCAGTGCTAAGTATTCTTTTATTTCATCAGGGCTCAAACTGGCAGTAAAGGCCAGCACCGGAGTTCGCTGATTTTTATGCTCCACTCGCTTGAGTGTTTTTAGCACTTGCTGCCCTGTTAAATCGGGTAAGTTCATATCAAGTAACACCACATCAAAGTGGTATTTTTTCATCAACTCAATCGCACTTTTGCCATCTTTAGCGAGCTTAATTTTATGCTCGTCGTCAGCCATAAATTCAACGGCTATTTTTTGGTTTAAATCTAAATCTTCAACAAGTAACACATCAAGTCCGGTTAAATAATCCTTACTTTGATGGCGCTGCTCTACAAGGCTAAGTTCACCTATTGCTAGTGTCATGTTAAAGCTAAATACGCTACCCACTCCCAGCTCACTGGTGATTTCTAGTTGGCTATTTATTTTATCGAGAAGGCGGCTAGTTATAGCCAGACCAAGCCCCGTTCCGCCTTTTTCCTTACCTGCGCTACTTTGAATGTAGGGCTCAGTTAAGTAATCAATTTCATCTTTTTCAATACCCGGGCCTGAATCGAGTACGCTTACTTTAAGAGTATGATCGAGCTGAGTTTCATTAATTAAATCAATTTGCACTTTTACTGTGCCGGTGTCGGTAAATTTAATCGCATTACCAACAAGATTAATAATGATTTGTCTGAGCTTTTGTTGATCGCAGTAATAACAGGCTTTATCAGGGATGTTACAGGCAAGCTCAAATTTAAGCTGTTTTTGTTCGGCCAAAGGGCTTAACAGCAGGCATAAGTTTTGTAGCCAAGTTTTGAACTCTATGTCTTCTTCGTACAAGGCTTCGTCATGCTGATCTAAGCTTGCGTATTCCAGCACTTTATCTACTAGTAAGTTGAGCGACTCAGCTGAGTTGATAATGGCTTCGCAATAAGCTTTATTGCGGCTGTCGCTAGTTTGGTTTAACACCAGTTGTGCGCTGCCTAAAATGCCGTTTAATGGGGTGCGTATTTCATGGCTTATAGTTGATAAAAAGAGCCCGCGAATCTCTAAGTCTTTGTGTGCTTTTTCGGTAAGTTTATTAAGCCTTAATTCTCTGCGTTCATTACACAATAGAGCCATACCGGCTGCATAAAACATAGGGGCAATCACACTGTTCAAAAATAATAGTGAGTCAAACCATGGGTTTAATATTGCATCTTGTTGTGCAACGCGATCCATAAAAATAGTTCGAGTGATAAAACTGGCTGCAACCAAGGTTAAAATAATAATGTAAACAATACTGGCATTAGGATAAGGTTTTCGCGCATATTTAAAAAAAACAAATAGTAAAAAAGCGGCTTCTACAATATGTTGAAAGTCAGAAATATAAACCCGTGAGCGCATAGATGGCTGAAAAAAAGTGAAGTAAACAAGCAATAAAGCGCTGGCAGCGGTAAATAGGCAAACAAATTTAAAACCACGACCACGATAATTTAAAAACTGACTCAGCGATAAGCAATGCACAATGGACGCTAAAAACATCATGCTATTAGCAAAGGTAATGGCAAGCTTTTCAGGGATTTTACCTATGAGCGCAAAGCCCACAATGGCGGCTAATAGTAGTAAAGGGTAGGAGATATAAAGTAACGTGCCGGGGACATGCTTATTGGTACGCCAAGTTAAAAAGTTCAGTAACGTCATCACTGTCATAACAGCGATACTGGCAAAATAAAGCGTAAATGAGTCGAGCATTAAGACCCCAACAGCGATTTTTAAAGAAGATATAAAAACAGGCACCTGAAGTGCCTGTATTAAATTTATTTAAATAAGCCTTAACGAATTTCGTCAGGAATATTTTGTTGTGCCCAAGAGAGTAGTTCAATACGGTTACGGCATTTAGTTTTTCTAAATGCGCTGTATAAGTGAGTTTTAACCGTGTGTGGGCTAATGCTTAACTCTTCAGCAATTTCTTTATTTTTCGACCCGTTACTCATTAACGAGATAATCGCTTTTTCACGTTTAGTGAGTTTGATTGGCTCAATATCGCCATCAGTTAGCTTATGTAGTGCGTCTTTGTTAAATTGCAGCATACGGTTGAGCGCATTACACATAATATCACGACGATACCAAAGCTGATCTTCAAGTAGTAAACGAATCCCTTTCATTAATACGTCAGCATTATCGGTGGTGTAAAATACACCGCGAATACCACTGAGTAATGCACGATTAGCAAGCTCTGGGTTTTCATCTAAATTAAACAACACAATATCGCATTTGACGCGTAAATTAACGAGCTGCTCTTTTAGCTTAGTCCATGCGTCTTTACTTGATGTTTCAATGAACAATAAGCGAGTACCTACCGGAACATCTAAAATATTCGTACCTGTAGTTACGTCTAGGCCCTGCGTTTTTAACAAAGGCTCTAAAACGTTAATACCAATAGTGTTAATTGGTTCTTCATCTAACAACAAAAAGGCTGAACTGCTCATGTATTTTACTCTTTTATAAAGCTGGCTAATTAATCTTACCACGATCCCTGCACACCTTTTGTATTAGGGAGTAACAATTTCACTGGCGAAAAGGTGCGATTTACGATTATTTAAACATAAAATGTTGCAAATAAGTAATTGTTTTTTTGGTATATAAGAAAAACGCCGTATTTTTAATGTATTTTTTAAGATACAGGATTTAATGAGTGATTATAGCGCAACTTTTTTAGTGTTTTGATACGGAGGCCAGCCCATTTCTTTTCCCGCTAGCATATGCAAATGAATATGGTAAACGGTTTGTCCACCGTGTTCATTGCAGTTCATCACCACGCGGTAGCCGTCATCGCTAAAATTAAGTTGTTTGGCAAGCTTAGCCGCTACCACATATAGATGACCAACAAGATGTGAGTTTTCCTCAGTGACATCATTAATCGTGGCAATGGCTTGTTTAGGAATAATCAACGCATGAAAGGGTGCTTGAGGGTTAATATCTTTAAATGCAAGTGCTAGGTCGTCTTCGTAAATAATGTCAGCAGGAATTTCACGATTAATAATTTTAGTAAAAATAGTCTCTTGACTCATAATGATGACTCTAATTTTTTCGATTAATATGTATACCACTAATGACAAATTTTGCCAGCAGTGTCAAACTGAAATCAACTAAAGGAGTAATTATGCGTAAATCAATATTATTAGGCAATGTAGCGGCGCTCTTGGTGAGTGCATCTAGTTTGGCAGAAAACATTCACTTTCCCGAGGAGTTTGTTCCTTTACAAGTGGGTGAACGAGTCATTGAAAGTTCGATTTTTAGTCGTGTTGATGATGTTGAGTTAGCACCGGGTACTTATCAGTTAAAGCTTAAATACACAGATTTATATGATTTAGGTTATGACGATCACGAAGTGATTGAGTCAGAGCCCTTTTGGGTCAATGTAACCGTTGAAGCAGGTAAAGATTACACCTTAGTATTTAATCGTGCTGAAAATGCGGTGGCAGCAAAAGTATTTGCTGAGGCACCGCAAGTAAGCTTAAAAGCAAAAGGCAGTACCTTAGCTGAGCCATTAAATGTGATAGCTGAACGACAACTACAAAGTTCACAGTTTAATCAGCAGGCCTCAGAAACCCCTGCCGGCCCACAAAAACCAAGTCGCCCAATTAAACCGATTGCGCCAATTAATGGTAAGGGCATGCCAAGCGCTGCCAATATGCTCGACTTTTGGTGGCAACAAGCAACGCCCGCTGAAAGGCAGGCTTTTTTAGATAAAGTAACAAAATAATTAAGCATTAAAAAAGGGCCAAGTTGGCCCTTTTTAATTTATTGATAATGCTATTTAAATAATGCGTCAATAGTACCTTGTGCCAGTGGGTGATAACCCGGACGCGCTTTTAAGTACACGCTTTGTGCCCAATCTTTTTTACCATTGGTAATAAGCGCTTTATAAAGCGGCACGATAAGCTTACGACGACCAATACCCGATAAATGCTTATCAAGCGCAGGGTAAATCGGTTGGTAACCATTACCTACTGCTAGCATATACCATGCAAACGCACGTTCTGCGTTGGTTGATTGGGTTAAGTTAAACTCGCCGTCTAATTCAGTCATTTTTTCAATGCTTAAATCGCGCGGTAAGTTGTTTAAAAAGTGTAGCCACTCATGCACAGTCCAATTTGCAGTGGGTAATTGTGCCGCCGTTGTATCCCCTTTTAACCAGCTCGCTGTTGCAGTATCGACTTTATCGAACGCGTTAGAAGTTGGGTTAGGTGCATCACTTGGTAAACCAGGCTGAAAAATCCACTCGTTTACTTTATCCATGCTCACTACGCCTGGATACTTTTCAATTAAGTTAGCTTTGATGTACGTAACAAATTGTGCGGTGGTTAGCGATTTAAATGCAAATTCATTAAAGTAGGTCTTAACAAAGTCATCAAACTTATCACGGCCGTATTTTTCTTCTAGGTAAATTAAAAATAGCTGACCTTTTGTGTAAGGCACTGAGCTAAACGCATCATCTGGATCGCGGCCATTAAGTTTTAAATTAAGGCGTGTGTCTGGAGCATCAATGGTTTTAAGTTGCGCACGTAGGCCAGCTGCATCAAGTGCTTGTTCCATAACAGCTCGGTCACGCCCAAATACCTCTTCCATAATGCGGTTTTCAACGTAAGAGGTAAAACCTTCGTTTAACCATAAATCTTCCCATGTAGCGTTCGTCACTAAGTTGCCAGACCAAGAATGTGCAAGTTCATGCGCAATCAGGTTAACTAAGCTTTTATCGCCAGCAACAACGGTTGGGGTAATAAATGATAAACGTGGGTTTTCCATACCTCCAAATGGAAAGCTAGGTGGTAGCATAAGTAAATCATAACGACCCCATGCATAGTCGCCGTACATGGCATTGGTTTTGTCGATCATCGCTTGGGTGTCATTAAATTCAGCAACCGAGGCGTCTAAAATAGTCGGCTCTGCAAAAATACCAGTTTGCTTAGACATGGCCTTAAATTCTAAGTTACCTGCACCAATTGCAATTAAGTAAGGTGAAATAGCTTGTGGCATAGTGAAGTGGTAATCACCATCTTTATAAAGAGCATCTTTATTATCAGCACTCATTACTGCACGAATATCCTCAGGGGTATGAATGCGCGCATTATAAGTTACACGCATTGCTGGGGTGTCTTGCACTGGGATCCAACTACGCGCATGAATCGCTTGTGACTGGCTATACATAAACGGGTGAGTTTTACTGGCAGTTTGCTCTGGCGTTAACCACTGTAAGCCAGACGCTTCTGGGCGGCTGTTATAGTAAATACGAACTTTTTGTGCTTGATTTTTAAAGGTAATAGTTAGTTTTGAGCCTTTAACATCATCGCGGTTAGCAAGGTTGAAACTAGCTTTATGCCAATTACCATTTGCCGTTTGATACATCACTTTATCAATATCAAGGTCACGGGTATCAAGTACTAGCTTTTTACTGTTGGCATTTTGCCACTGTAGCGTATGCTCAACAAAACCTTCCAATTGCTTATCAGCAAAGTCGATGTCTAAATCAAGGTTTAAATGCGTGGTGATAACATCATCAAGGTTGGCGTAGGAATTTTGATCAATAGCGCTGGCCATTGCTTGCGAGCACATACCTGCCATAGCTAGGCTTAAAAAAAGAGGTTTGATTTTCATAATTACCTTGAGTACAAATAAAAAAAGTGCAGGTTTTATATCATGATTGTTGCAGTGGGTTGAACAATTTTTACAAGCTGATGCGCAATTTGCGACGATGAGTTAAACTAGAGCGATTAATTACTGCTTCCTTTAGAGGGCTTTGTGCCGCACTCATTACAACCCTTACATACATTTGCATTAAGTAGCCAATGCCAAAATTTTGTCGAAATTACCGACTCAGCGCAGCTTAAAAGTCAGTGCTTTAAAGTCCCTTTTTGTTTGTTGGGTGAGGGCAGCAATACTATTTTTTTAAATGACTATGCAGGCACGGTCATTAAAATGGCAACCCAAGGCATTACTATAACTGAGCGCTCGCATGACTTTTTAGTTAGTGTAGCTGCCGGTGAAAATTGGCATCAATTAGTGACTTACTTGCTGGAGCAAGGTATCGCGGGGTTTGAAAATTTAGCCCTCATACCTGGTACAGTCGGTGCTGCACCAGTACAAAATATTGGTGCCTATGGCGTAGAAATAGCTCAGTTTATTGAAGCTGTTGACTATTTTGATATTGATAGCGGTAGCTTTAAATCTTTAACTAATCAGCAATGTCACTTTGCTTATCGTGAATCGGTATTTAAACACGCGCTAAAAAATAAAGCAGTGATCACCCAAGTGCACTTTAAGTTGTCCAAAATATGGCAGCCAGTACTCAGTTATGGCCCGCTACAACAACTAAAAAACCCGACGCCACAGCAAGTGTGCGCACAAGTGATACAAACGCGTAACAGCAAACTCCCAAATCCCTATAAGCTGGCTAATGCGGGCAGTTTTTTTAAGAACCCTATTATCACCAATAGTGAATTAGCGCAGTTAATTACGGCGTATCCTGAGGTACCTCATTACCCGCATGGTGCCGGTCACCATAAAGTGGCCGCAGGGTGGTTAATAGAGCAAGCGGGATTAAAGGGATATAAAATTGCAGGTATAGAAGTGCATCAACAACAAGCGCTGGTACTAGTTAATCATGGTAATAGTGCAGGGGATGATTTAATTAATATGATTGCTCACATTCAGGATATTGTTTTAACACATTACAACATAAGTTTAGAACACGAAGTGCGGTTAATTGATCAACACAACGAATGCCATATCTCTTTGGAGCAATCAGTATGAAAGCACCTGATGGAAACAAGCTGGCTATTTTAAATGCACTGAATGAAGGTGGGTTTGTCTCTGGGCAAGCACTAGGTGATGAATTAGGAATAAGTCGCGCGGCGGTAAGTAAGCATATTCAAAGCTTACAGGCTATGGGCTTAGATGTATTTAAAGTTACGGGTAAAGGCTATTGCTTAAATAACCAAGTAGGTTTACTTAATCAGCAAAGTATACAGCAGCACTATGCTGAGTTAGGCGCTAATACCGCGAATATTGAAGTGCAACCACTGATTGATTCAACCAACAGCGAGTTAATGCGCCGCATTCAAGCTAAAGCAGCACTAAAATCGGGTACCGTAATTGTAGCCGAAATGCAGCAAGCAGGGCGGGGGCGTCGAGGCCGAGTATGGCAATCACCCTTTGGTGCAAACTTATACTACAGTTATTTTTGGCGCTTAGATGATGGTTTACAAGCCGCGATGGGCGTATCGATTGCTGTTGGTTTAGCGGTGTATGATGCGATAAAAGCACTTTATGGTATTGAAGTAGAGCTTAAATGGCCAAACGACATTTATATAAACAAACAAAAACTCGCAGGTGTCTTGGTAGAATTAGACGGGCAGCCACAAGGGCCATGTCAGTTGGTAATAGGGATTGGTATTAATTTAAATATGCCACAAAGTGCCAGTCAGTACATTGACCAAGCGTGGACCGATTTAAGTCAGCACACCCAGCAGCTAGATAAAAATCAACTAGTAGCTTCATTAACTTATTGTTTAGAGCAACGCTTAGCGCAATATCGTGAGAATGGCTTACAAACTATGTATCAACAATGGAATGCATTAAATGCATTTGCTGGTCAGCAGGTAGAGCTTAATACCGGACATCGTAGTTGGTGTGGCATTTGTGAAGGTATAGATGCGCATGGTGGTGTACGTATTCGCCAAGACGGTGAAGTGAAAAGTTATTATGGCGGTGAGATTTCATTAAGAAAGGCACAAGCATGAGATTACTCATTGATGTAGGTAATACCTCACTCAAAGCTGTATTGTGGCAAGATGGGCAAATACAGCCATGCGATACTAATAATATTCCATGGCTGCAAATTACGGTTGTTGTTTACGCTTGTGTGGGCCGTAGTGAATTACTCAAGCAGCTATTAGAAAAAGCCCAAGCACAAAATATCGATTGCTTTGAGGCTACGGTTAGTCATGAACTAGGTACGTTACATTGCGCGTATCAACAAGTGGGTAATTTGGGTATAGATAGATGGTTGGCGCTCATTAGTGGCTACACGCTTTACCCTAATACGGCCGCAATTGTTGTTGATGCAGGCACGGCAACGACTATAGACGTCCTTAATAATGATGGGCAGCACTTAGGTGGTTGGATATTACCAGGGCTTGATTTAATGACTGCCTCACTCACTCAAAATACTCAGCGCGTATTTGATGATGAAAACACGCCATTTGCTAATGAACTTGGCAAAAATACCCCTAACGGATTAAAAAACGGCGCTTTAGTGGCAACTATTGGCGCAATTGAACAAGCAAAGCTGCATTTGAATACAAAAAATAGCCTTTTAATTTTTGCTGGTGGTTATGGTCAGCTATTACAAGGTCATTTTTCAGACAGTATTTTCGACCCAATGCTAGTGATGAAAGGCTTAAATTACTGGTATGAGTTAGCTAAAAAGAGTTAAAAACAACAAAAAAACTGCTTTTTGCGCGAATAGTGAGCGTTTGAAGCATAAAATCACATTTTTTTTAATTTTTTGGTTGCATCCCAATAAACCTTACTCTAGAATCTCGCCCCGTACTAAAGCAGTGCCGACTTAGCTCAGCTGGTAGAGCAACTGACTTGTAATCAGTAGGTCAACCGTTCGACTCGGTTAGTCGGCACCACTTTCCTTTTACCGGAAGTGCTTAGTATAAAGAATTATCGTGGAGGGGTTCCCGAGCGGCCAAAGGGATCAGACTGTAAATCTGACGGCTCAGCCTTCGCTGGTTCGAATCCAGCTCCCTCCACCACTTTATTCTAGACGGTTAGAGGTAGTTTAAGAACAGGTTCCTTAAAGCGGGCATCGTATAATGGCTATTACCTCAGCCTTCCAAGCTGATGATGCGGGTTCGATTCCCGCTGCCCGCTCCAATTTGATGATGCTGATATAGCTCAGTTGGTAGAGCGCACCCTTGGTAAGGGTGAGGTCGGCAGTTCAAATCTGCCTATCAGCACCAGTCAATTGAATCTCCTTAAACACTTCCTTTATCTGTCAGAAAAAACTATTTGAAATTTGAAAAAATTAACTTAATCTACCTATGGTGGATTATTTTCATATGTAATCTAGATACACAAAACTGATAGGTTCCGTCATGGCAAAAGAAAAGTTTGAACGCGTAAAACCGCACGTAAACGTTGGTACAATCGGCCACGTTGACCACGGTAAAACTACACTAACTGCAGCAATCACTAACGTACTTGCAAAAGTATACGGCGGTGTTGCTAAAGATTTCGCATCAATCGATAACGCTCCAGAAGAGCGCGAGCGTGGTATCACAATCTCAACTTCTCACGTTGAGTACGATACACCTACTCGTCACTACGCACACGTAGATTGTCCTGGTCACGCCGATTATGTTAAAAACATGATCACTGGTGCTGCTCAAATGGACGGCGCTATCTTAGTAGTTGCTGCGACTGACGGTCCTATGCCACAAACTCGTGAGCACATCCTACTTTCTCGCCAAGTTGGCGTTCCTTACATCGTTGTATTCATGAACAAATGTGACATGGTTGATGATGAAGAGCTACTTGAGCTAGTAGAAATGGAAGTTCGTGAACTTCTTTCTGAATACGACTTCCCAGGTGATGACTTACCACTAATTCAAGGTTCTGCACTTAAAGCACTTGAAGGCGAAAAGCAGTGGGAAGACAAGATCGTTGAGCTTGCAGAAGCACTAGATTCTTACATTCCAGAGCCAGAGCGTGACATCGATAAGCCATTCATCATGCCTATCGAAGACGTTTTCTCAATCCAAGGCCGTGGTACTGTTGTAACTGGTCGTGTTGAAGCTGGTATCATCAACGTGAATGACGAAGTTGAAATCGTTGGTATCAAAGAGACTACTAAGTCTACTTGTACTGGTGTTGAGATGTTCCGTAAGCTTCTTGACGAAGGTCGTGCTGGTGAGAACATTGGTGCACTTCTACGTGGTACTAAGCGTGAAGACGTTGAACGTGGTCAAGTACTAGCTAAGCCTGGTTCAATCAACCCACACACAACATTCACTTCAGAAGTATACGTACTTTCTAAAGATGAAGGTGGTCGTCATACTCCATTCTTCAAAGGTTACCGTCCACAGTTCTACTTCCGTACAACTGACGTAACAGGTGACGTACAGTTACCAGAAGGCGTAGAAATGGTAATGCCTGGTGATAACGTTAAGATGACAGTAACTCTAATCGCGCCAATCGCGATGGACGAAGGTCTTCGTTTCGCTATCCGTGAAGGTGGCCGTACTGTTGGTGCTGGTGTTGTTGCAACTATCGTTGAGTAATCAACAGTTGTAGTGCATTAAGCATTAAAAAAACCCGAGCTTAGTCTCGGGTTTTTTAATACCTGCAATAAAATACAGGTTTCAGGTGCAAGGTTGAAAGTTTTAGGTAAAGCAGCTCGGTGTTAATTTTAACATTGTCACTTGAGTTAAGTTTTATCGAACTTAGAGGATAAAGCATGAAGGTGGCGCTCTTACCTTAGGCGTAGGTGCTTTGTGGCAATTATCGTTAAGTAATCAACTGTTGTAATGCATTAAGCATTAAAAAAACCCGAGCTTAGCCTCGGGTTTTTTAATGTCTGAAGTAAAAGTATTAATGTTATCGCTGTAACAGAGTAGGAGCATGAACTTAATCAGTTAGTAACCAGCATTCTTACGTAACTCATCAAGCATATCTTGGTTACCCATCATTTCGTCAAGCGTTGCCCTGACTGCATTGTCAGAGCTATTGTTATAAACTGAAAGTAGATGCTGCGCCATTTGCTTCGTATAACCATCTTGTTTATTTTGAGCTTGGTAGTATTGCGCCATCAACCCTTGTGCAGCTAAGCGACGGATATAATCATTCGTGTCTCGCTCTAACAAGTTTGTAAATTGTTCTGCAAGGCGGTAATCAAGTACCGGTGTTTGAGTTGTTAACTCAACAGCTTGAATTTTAAATTTTTCGTCACTACTGTTGTTCGCTAAATTTAAAATGTTACCTACTACTTCATAGTCATACTCAGGCATAGTAGATTTATTTAGAATATACATATTCATTTGCAGTTGGCTAAGTGCAGCTAACCTATCTAAATCTGCCATGCTTGGATCTAAAGTTTGCTCTCTTAATTGAGAGTTTATTTGTTTAGCATAATCTGGTTCTGATTTGATCCTTAAATCATAGTCTTCTGGTAAATCTGCATAAAAACCATAAAGAGGATTTTGCTCGCGCAGTTCCTCAGCTTCTTGCTGCTGCTTTTCCTCAAGTACGTTAAGAACAAGTTCCTTAAATTCGTCGGTATCTTGTTCTTGATAAGAGCCATTAGCGTGTAGTTTTAAGTTAGCTAATTGGCGTTGTAGCGAACTTACTTTCTTGCTTAGTTCGTCAATTAAGGCTTCATTTGATTGCTGGTATTCTGCAGGAGTACTAATAGAAACTGTGGGGCTTAGCTGTTGCTGCTTGGGTTTATTAAGCGAACTGGGCTGATTTTTAAAAAATGTTCCGTAGCATGAAATTACCAAGGCAAGTGTTGCTATAGTAATCGCAATAGTTCCTTTGTTTATAGTCATAAAATAATCTGCCTCTAAAATGGGTAATTTATCTGTTTTCGAAATATAAGTCTGTTAAAAAGTGTGTTAAATGAAGATGATATATACGGATTAATTAAGAAGGCGGGGCGTGAGTGGCGAAATACGGTGTTTTAAGTGGCTAAAAGCGCTAGACCTAAGCCTAGCGCATAAAGCTTAATGCGATTTTGCGTATTGCTCAGCTTGCTTCCACACTCTTAGTGTATTACCGCTTAAAATCTTTTTAATATCGGTATCGCTGTAACCTCTGTCCATCAAACCTTGAACTAGGTTAGGGTAGCTAGATACATCCTTTAAGCCGATAGGCAGTGAGTCACCTACACCGTCGTAATCAGAGCCAATACCAACATGATCGATACCAATTAGTTTCACAACGTGATCAATATGATCAAGCACTTGCTCAAGACTAGCAAATGGGAATGGATTTTTAGCGCGGTACATAGCATCAAAATCTTTAGCTACTTTTTTGCCTTCTTCAGTAATTGTTTGCTTTTTACTTTTGAATTGATCGTACCAACTTCCGGCTTTTGAAGTAACAAAACTTGAACCAAAATTAATTTGAATCACACCACCGTTCTTCTTAAGGGCTAACAGCATGTCGTCATTCATATTACGCTCAAAACCAGGCGTATATTTACGTAGTGAAGAGTGTGATGCAATAACGGGTGTGTTAGACAATTCCATTACTTGATAAAATGCATCGTCCGAAATATGCGATACATCAATCAGCATGCCGATGTTATTCATCTCTTTTACTAGCTCTTTACCGAATGGGCTTAAGCCTTTCCACTTGCGACGAATATCGTATGATGAGTCAGAAATATGATTGCTTTGCGAGTGAGCTAGGGTGATGTAACGTACGCCACGATCAAAAAAGTGTTGTAGGTTTTTCATTTCGCCCTCGATAGGCGATCCGTTTTCCATGCCCATGGCGATTGATATTTTATTGTCCTTGAACTGTTGCTCAATGTCTTGTGTTGAGTCAGCAATGGCAAACTTATCTGGAGCACGAAACGCAATCGCTTCCATACCATCAATTAATTGATTCGCTAATTGGAAGCTTTTTCCTTTGCCTTCAAACTCTAAATGAGCAGGAATATAAATCGACATAAATGGCGCGTTTAAACCGCCTTTTACTGCACGAGGGTAATCAAAATCGCCGCCCTCAGTGGCTTTAGTTACATCCGCCCATTTATCATGAATGCGGTAAGGTACATCAATGTGAGTGTCGATTAAAATGGTATCGTGAGCAAGCTTAATTGCTTTATCTGAAGGGGTTATTTCAGCGCTGACTGCGCCGGTTAATGCAATCGACATTGCAGCAACTAGTGAGCTTAGTTTTATCATTTATAATGGCTCTTTGAGTTAAAAAAACCATTGTCTATTTTTACGTCGTGTCTGACAAGTTTACTCGTCGAATTGCGCTTCACTTTGCAGTGCTTTGAATTCACTTTTAGAGATTATGGTGACCGATTCGTGCAGTTCAGAGAAAAACACCATAGCTTCGCCGCTTTTTAATTGCTGATTTACTTGCGCCACTTTACTTTCAATACTGAATTCTTGTTCGCCATAATCTGTGCCTTCACGCAGTACATAGCTTTCAATTAGGTTGTACAGTGTGTCTTTATCAAGTTGTTCAAAAGGAATAATCATAGTCACTCTTTATCGGTGTTATTAAATACACATTGCTTAAAATAATCAGGCACCACTTGCTCTAACCAATACACCGGTTTAAACGGGTTGTTACCGCTAATAAAACCAACGTGGCCGCCTTTTTCAGAGATACGCAGCGTAACATGCTCACTTACATCCTGACTACTTGGAACCGCTTTAATCGACAGCATAGGGTCGTCTTTGGCATGGATAATTAGTGTAGGTGTCGCAATATCTTTTAAGTACGGCATCGCACTGGCTTTTTTGTAGTAATCGTGTGCATTCTCAAAGCCATGCAACGGTGCTGTAAGCTGGTTATCGAACTCTAATAAATCGTCAATTTCCATTAATTGATCAGTGGTGATCGGTATCTGTTGTTTAATTTGCGGTAATTTACGTTGCATCGACTTTTTCATCCGGTCGAGCAAATATTTTTGATAAATTTTACCTAAGCTTTTACGAATAACATCACTAGATGATGATAAATCATAGGGCGCAGATATCACGGCAGCTGCGTTAAGCGGGCAGTGAATGTTTTCTTCGCCTAAATACTTAGCGAGTACATTACCACCCAATGAAAAACCCACCGCTACAATAGGGCGATTTGGAAATTGTTGTTTTAAATGATTTATAAAAAAAGCTAAATCGGCGGTGTCGCCACTATGGTAGGCTCTGGGTAAGCGGTTTACTTCGGTTGAGCAGTTTCTAAAGTGCATTAATGCGACAGCAAAGCCTTGCTTTTTTAATGCCTTCATCATGCCTTTGGCATAAAAACTGTTTATGTTGCCTTCAAGCCCATGAAGTACCACTGCGAGTGGTGCTTTTTCGTTATGCGGAAGTGACCAAGCAAGCTCAATAAAGTCTCCGTCGGGCGTATCAAGTTGCGCAAGTTCGTAGCGAGTATGATGAAAAGGGCGGAAAAAACGCGGTATTATGGTTTGAACGTGTCGGTTGGTCATCCACCATGCGGGTTTGAACTTAGGGATCATGTCTGTACTACGCACTTTGCAATTAACGAAGCGCTAGTGTAGCAAATTTTTTATATTTAAAAATAAAAAGCGCCTAATCAGTAAACTAATAAGGCGCTTTGTGCGTCGTGCTTAATGCTGTTCTTTAATGTCTGCATCGTGTACTTTTTTCATGAAAAAATACACAAAGAAGAGGCATAAACTAATAACGACGCCTAAAAATCCAAATGATAAAAATAGTACTGGGTCGCTAAAAAAATCTCTAAAGAATACGTCCATAATTGCCTCCTGATGTCTATGAGGTAATCATAGGCTGGCTCAGTGGTACTTGATATGATCCAGATCAAGCTATTTTACAGATTATAAAATGGGCAATGCAGATGTTGATTTTGATCAATAAAGTTAAGTCGATTTTGCACTTTTTAGTAAATTATCTGCGATTTTTTAATCACTTTTATAATAAAGATGGTCAGCAAAGTTCAGCTTTGAATAACCGTTGCTTTGTTTTAGGTTAAATAAAATAAACCTGGTGTTAAATATATTTGACATGGCTAAAAAGTGAACTTATAGTTTAAAAGTCAAAAATATTTTACTTGGAGTTAGCTTTATATGACTCGTTCAGAGCACTTTAAAGAACTTTTACAAAGCATAAGTTTTAGAGAACTGACGCTGAGTATCGATTTACTGGTAAGCGTGTACATATCTTACTTTTATGTAAACAGCCTAATGAATGCGAGTACGCAGCAGCTTAGTTCTGTTTCTTGGTTATCTGGCTTATTGCTACAGGTGTTAATTTATTCTGTGATACTTATAGTATTGAGCTATTTATTACTTACATTTATCAGTGATAATGAATCAAATCAGCCACCTGATGTGAGAGAAAAGCAAATAAATTTAGTGGGTTATAAATATAAGGCCATAATCTTACAGGCGGGAATTTGTGTTGCTATTTTTCAATATCAAATTGAAGCTAATAACTGGGGCCCAGCTATCGAATATAATATTCCATATTTACCAATGCATATCATGGTAGGCGCTTTTTTGATTGCCGAAATAGTCAATTACATAGCGCAGCTTTATAAAGGCAGAACGGGTGATATCTATGAGTGAGTATGCAATAACTAACTCTATTCGAACATTACGCTTTTTACGCGATGAAATGACGCAAAAGCAGTTAGCAGATGCTCTTGGCGTAACGCGGCAAACGGTAATGGCAATTGAGGCAAATAAATATTCACCCACTTTAGAGGTGGCTTTTAAAATTTCTTTAGTTTTTAACTTACCTTTAGAAGAGGTATTTCAATACAAAACTAAAGATATATAGCTTGGTGTATAAAAGTAAACCAAAGTAACCATGTATATAAGAGCTAATATTCATAATATAAATGGCTTTATGATCTGATGAAATTAATAGTGAAAAATTATGACAAATATTTATCGCTGTTATTGGGCGTTGCACAAGGTGTTAAATTCATACTATTAACTTCATCAATCAATATTATTTGTTGCTGCTTTTCTAATTTTAGCTCGGCACCGAGAAGTGCTTTTCGAATTGCGGCGTAATCTGTAATCTCGGCTTGATTGGCTTTTAAGTAGGCACGTGTGGCTCGTAGAGGCTTCAATGCCAGCTTATCAAACTCACTAATTGATTGTTCAAGCTTGTTTAGCTGTGTTTGGTTAATAGCTAGATTGAGAGAATCTAAGTAATACAGCAACAAGCATAGGTTGACGTTTTTACCTAGCTGGTTTTGATAATCCAACAGGCGCGTTTGCATGTCACCTTTGCTATAAAGGTTACATGCAAACTGCCAAAAATCGTTGCTTTTAAGCAAGTTCATCGGCGAATGCCTGCTCTTTTTGTTCCATTTCTTCAAGGGCCATAAGTAGCTCTTCTTCAACATCGTTAAGCTTAGGCGTAAGTGTGGCTTGTTTAGTAATTAACTCTTTAAGCTTGCCTTTATTTTCGTCGTTATAGAGAGTGTTATCGCCTAGCGCCTCTTCAACGTCAGCTAGTTCTGCAGCAAATTTATCTAATTGCTTTTCAAGTTTTTCAATTTGCTTTTTCAGCGGCTGAATCGCTTTTCTAAACTCGGCTTCTAAGCGCTTTTGCTCTTTACGGTTAACTTGTGAATGGGCTTTTGGCTCTTCGTCGGTGTCGTTTTTAGCGGCTTCTTTATTAGCATTAAGCAGCCACTGATAATATGCATCTAGGTCGTAGCCAAATTGGGTGACCTCGCCATTATCAACTAAATAAAATTCATCGGCGGTATTTTTAAGCATATGACGGTCATGCGATACCGTGACCATAGCGCCTTCAAAGCCTTGTAATGCCATAACTAAAGCGTGGCGCATTTCTAAATCAAGGTGGTTGGTTGGCTCATCGAGTAGTAGTAAATTTGGTTTTTGATAAACCAACATAGCCAGTACTAAACGGGCTTTTTCACCGCCAGAAAAGGGAGCTACAGGGTCGAGTGCTTTATCGCCTACAAAGGCAAAACCGCCTAAAAAGTCACGCAATGATTGTTCGCTGGCTTTAGGGTTTAAGCGTTGCAGGTGAGTGACGGCACTGGCTTTTAAATCTAGAGACTCCAGTTGATGCTGCGCAAAGTAGCCAATGTTTAAGCCTTGATGCTGAAACACTTCACCTGCTTGAGGTTGTAAGTCACCTGATAGTAATTTAATTAGTGTTGATTTACCTGCGCCATTTCTACCCAGTAGTGCAATGCGGCTGCCTGGTACTAAGTTCAGCTTAATACTGTTTAAAATGGTGACATCGCCATAACCGGCTTTGGCTTTGTCGAGTGTCATTAGCGGATTGGGCAGGGCGGTTGGCTCAGAAAATTCAAAATCAAATGGCGAGTCAACATGTGCTGGGGCAAGTTTTTCCATGCGCTCTAGCGCTTTAACACGGCTTTGTGCCTGTTTGGCTTTACTAGCTTTGGCTTTAAAGCGGGTAATGAACTGCTCAAGATGCGCTATTTGTTCTTGTTGTTTTTCAAACATAGCTTGCTGCTGCAATAGGCGCTCAGCTTTTTGGCGTTCAAACTGCGAGTAGTTACCTTTGTACACATTAATAAGTTGTTTATCTATATGCCAAATTTGATCAACCACCGCATCTAAAAACTCACGGTCGTGAGAAATAAGTACTAGCGTGCCGGTGTAGGCACGTAAAAAACGCTCGAGCCAATACACGGCATCTAAATCTAGGTGGTTTGTTGGCTCATCCAGTAACAGTAAGTCGGCATCGCGAATAAGCGCTTGGGCTAAGTTTAAGCGCATGCGCCAACCACCCGAAAATGCACTTACCGGGTTTTCTATTTGATTATTAGCAAAGCCTAAACCATGTAACAGCTCACCTGCTTTGGCTTCAATGCTATAGCCTTTAATATTTTCAAGCTGAATATGCACCTTAGCTTGAGTGTCGCCATCGTTATTTTGCTCGGCTTCACGCAACGCAATTCTTAGTGCGTAGTATTCAGGGTGGCCTTGCAGTACGTAATCTATGGCGCTTATTTCAAGGGCGGGGGTTTCTTGCTTTACTGAGGCCAGTGACCAATCTTTAGGAATACTGCAATTACCGCCATCCAACGAAAGCTCAGACTTTAATAAACTAAATAGCGTTGACTTACCACAGCCATTGGCACCAACAAGGCCCACTTTGTGCTCTGGGAATAGTGTAGCTGATGCATTTTTTAATAAAGCTTTGCCACCGCGAAGCAGTTCTATTTCTGAGATTTGGATCATAAATACGTTACTTTACTGTGCCTTGATTGAATTGCCGCCATTATAACACGGATCTTATTAGCCATATCAATCGTATCAAGTAGGCAAATATTGCGATAAAATAACGTCAGTCAAAATGGTAGGAAAAGCGAAGTGAAACATAAAAAACGATTTATTGCTGGAGCAACGTGTCCTGAGTGTAAAACCATGGATATGTTAATGCTTTACAAAGAGCACGACGTAGAAAAAGTTGAATGTATGCAGTGTGGCCATAAAATGGCTCAACCAGAGCAGGCTGTGCAGGCATCAACACGCCAATTTGAACAGATCATTGGCGTGTTTAATCCAGGCGATTAGTGCCTTGTTAGTGCTGCTTAATAATGCGGCGGCGGTGGCTCTGGCATATTCGACATCATAGGCTGCGATGACTGCGATTCTTTCAGTTTTTCAGCCAGCAACTCGGTTTGGCGCTTTATTTTTGCCAACTGTTGCTGGTGAACTTTTATTTCATCATTTAAAATTTCAATCGTTTCGTCTTGAAAAGCCACTTTAGCCTCAAGTTCCATTAACCGATGTTCAATTGTGTTCATTTGGTTCTCGTATAATAAAGCGCTCAGCGATTCCGCTTGAGCTTTCAGTTAACAATGATTTACCGTTATCTGTAAATGTCACATCAAGTACCACTGCTGATTTTGGCTTGCTGCCTTCTCGCGGGGTCACTTGCCATGTTTGAATTTTTTCACCACTATTTAGCTGCCATAAATCCACTCGTTTGTTCGGTGAACCGGTTGCTAACAAAGTGCCTTGGTCGTTAAAGCGCACCGCAGTAAAAATTTTCTGACGCGCAATATACTTTAGTTTACTAACAAGGTCACCTGTAGTCAGCTTCCATACATTTGCTTGTGCCATACTGTCGGCGGTAAAAGCATAACGCCCTTGAGGATCTAAAGCGACTCGGGTTACTCGGGTTGGGTGATTAAAGCGATGAATAACTTGTCCACTTTGGGTATCCCATAAGTAGGCCACATAATCGTTTGAGCCGCTCAATGCATAGCGCCCATTAGGTGATAGGTCTACGGTGTTTACTTTATCTTGGTGGCCTAAAAACTCGATGCGTCTGCCAGTGTTAAGGTTTATAAATACCACAACGCCATCGCTGCGCCCGTAAACAACACTGTTGCCTTGGTTACTAATGGCAATATCGCGGATGCTGGCTTTTTGTATTTTATAAAAGCCTTTATTTTTGCCTGTGGCAATATCCCAAACGGCGAAGGTGGTTTTTTCGGCGGTAACAGCCACGCTATTATCAAAAGCAATGGCTACAGCGTAAACAAGGCTGTCTTGCGCTTGTTGTTGAAACCATTGGTATTTAAGGGCTTGCTGTTGATTATCCCAAAGTGCGACCCCATGATTGATAGAAGACACTAAGCTGTATTGACCATCATGCGAGAGTGCGGATGAGAAAGCACCTTGTGCCGTGTGCTCAAAACTAGCCACTGCTTGTTGTTTTTCATCACTACATGCAATTGTTAATAAACAGCAGGTAGCAACTAAAAAAGTACGAAATAACGACATATTACAGGTATTTCCTCTTAACTCTTCGTGACTGAGAGGTTAGACTAGGTTGCGAAAAACGCCTAGGTTGTTTGTCTAATCACTGGATATGTTTTTAGTTTAGCTATTAAACAAGCAGCCTACCATGTAGGCCGTTAATCTTTAACTAGTAATATTACAATAAATGACAACTGCAAAGTGTGTCGGAGATTTAAAATGAGAAAGACGATTAAATTGTCATTGATTGCAGCGTCAGTTTTAGCGCTTACAGCTTGTAATCAAGAAGCAAAAAAAGAGCAAGCAGACGTTAAACTAGATACTGTAGCGCAACAACAAGCTTACGGTATTGGGGCATCTGTAGGTAACTTTTTAAATAAAGACCTAGCGGATAAAAAAGAAATTGGTATCGAATTAGATCAAGCATTATTAATGCGTGGTTTTGAAGATGCACTTGCCGGTAATGCTAAAATTGACGAAGAAAAAATTCGTGAAGTATTAACAGCATTAGATGAGTCAGTGCGCACTAAACAAGAAGAAAAAGCAAAGGTTGAGTCTGAAAAAAGCAAAGTTGAGGGTGAAAAATACCTAGCTGAGAATGCTAACAAAGAAGGCGTAATGGTTACTGAGTCTGGTTTACAGTACGAAGTATTGAGCCAAGGCGAAGGCGCTAAGCCAGTAGCGACTGACGTGGTTAAAGTACATTATAAAGGTACTCTTTTAGACGGTACTGAATTTGATAGCTCTTATTCACGTAACGAGCCAACAACTTTCCCACTAAACCGTGTTATTCCTGGTTGGACTGAAGGCTTACAGCTTATGCCTGTAGGTTCTAAGTACAAATTTACCATTCCTTCAGACCTTGCTTACGGTGACCGTGATTTAGGTAAAATTCCTGCTAATTCAACACTTATTTTTGAAGTTGAGTTATTAGAAATTCAAAATGATGCAGAAGCTGCCGCTGCAGAATAAGTATTTATATAAAACAAAAAAGGGACCTAGGTCCCTTTTTTATTGCACTGAATAACTGATTAATCTGCGTGATTAGAATATAAGTTATCAATTAACTCATCTTCAAGTGCAAAGCGCGCTTCCAGTGCTTCACCCATTACCGATAGGTCATTATCAAATCCTACTAATAAATCTTCAGCGTCTACTTCAGCGTATTTATCGTTAAAATCCAGAGCAATGTCTGTGGTATCTGAAATACGTGGGTATATAGTATTTGCCAGTTGTTGGCTTTCTAGGCCTTTCTTTTCGCAAGCTTTAGCAATATCGTCGTACACTTCAAAGTGCCCAGCCGATAGGTAATCCATCAATATTTGGCAAAAAGCTTGAATTTGAGACGGTTCAGGCAAAGACTGATCTTTTTTCTCGTAAGGTGAAAAGCCTGCAATTTTACAGTAAAGTACAATCAGTTCTTGGCGTTCGTTTAACCAATTGTCGATGACCGTATGGCTACCCCCCCACTTTTGTTGAGCTTTTTCTACACGCTTCAGCATAATTCTTCTCCTAAGCTGGGTTGGATTTTAAATTGGTAATAAAGTTTCTATTATCCAAGATATATTTAATTGGCGTGTATATCAACAAGTAAAATAGATGTAGTACCACAGAGGGTTTTGTTTACGGGTATAAGTTGTAAGTATTTATTGCAGGAAAGAAAAAACCACCAATTACGGTGGTTTAATTTCTTTACTAGACTTGTTTAAACAAGCATTCTTATTTTTATTAGAGATTTTTATTATTTTTATATTAACGATTATTGTTATTGTTATGTTAACGCGGAATAACAATATCAAGCTTTTATAAATGTTGCAAATAGTTTAATGAAAAGTTTTTACTATTAACGTTTGCTTGGTTGTTTTGTGTACAAAACGAAATGAAAACAAAAAATTACTTGATCTGGCGCTACTCTGTGGCGATTTAATCGCTTAGCGATAGAGGGGGGGCAAATATGGTGGTACAATCTTGCACAATTTCTAAAAGCCCTAGGACTCTATACGCTATGAGCGAATTAAAAAACGACCGTTATTTACGTGCCCTTGCCAAGCAACCTGTTGATGTCACGCCAGTATGGATGATGCGTCAAGCTGGACGTTATTTACCTGAATACCGTGCTACACGTGCACAAGCGGGCGATTTTATGAGCCTGTGTAGAAATGCTGAGTTAGCCTGTGAAGTAACATTACAGCCTCTGCGTCGTTACCCGTTAGATGCCGCTATTTTATTTAGTGATATTTTAACTATTCCAGATGCAATGGGATTAGGCTTGTACTTTGAAACAGGTGAAGGCCCTAAGTTTGAACGCCCAATTTCATCATTAGCCGATGTTAAAAAAATTCCTAAACTTGATCCTACCGATGAGCTTGGCTATGTAATGAATGCTGTAAGCACTATTCGTCGTGAGCTTAAAGGTGAAGTGCCATTAATTGGTTTCTCGGGTTCACCTTGGACACTTGCAACTTATATGGTTGAAGGCGGAAGCAGTAAGGTTTTTGGTAAAATCAAAAAAATGGCGTTTGCTGAGCCACAAACACTGCATTTACTACTTGATAAGCTAGCTGATTCAGTGATTGATTACTTAAACGCGCAAGTTAAAGCGGGTGCACAATCACTGATGATATTTGACTCATGGGGCGGTGTATTGAGCCCGCGTGACTACAATGAGTTTTCACTGCAGTATATGCATAAAATCGTTGATGGTTTAATTCGCGAAAATGATGGCCGTAAAGTACCGGTTACCTTGTTCACTAAAAATGGTGGCCAATGGATTGAGGCAATTGCAGCAACAGGTTGTGATGCAGTAGGCCTAGATTGGACTATTAATATTGGTGATGCAAAACGTCGTGTTGGCGATAAAGTGGCGCTACAAGGCAATATGGACCCTTCAATGCTACACGGCACGCCAGATCGTATTCGCCAAGAAGTGGGTACGATTTTAGAAGACTTTGGCACTGGCAATGGTCATGTATTTAACTTAGGGCATGGTATTACACCAGATGTTGACCCAGAAAATGCGGGTGTATTTATTAACGCTGTGCATGAGCTAAGTGCGCAATATCATAAGTAAGTTATGAACTAACAATAAAAAGCCCGCTAATTAGCGGGCTTTTTTGTGCAAACTATTTTACTTAAGCACTTATTTAAACAAGCGGTTTAAGCCATTTAATGCCGCAACTCGATAAGCTTCTGCCATTGTTGGGTAGTTAAACGTAGTATTTACAAAGTAGTCGATGGTATTGCCACCATTTTTTTGTTCCATTATAGCTTGGCCAATGTGAACAATCTCAGAGGCACGCTCACCAAAGCAATGCACCCCAAGTACTTCCTTGGTTTCTGTATGGAACAATATTTTTAAACTACCCACATCGGTACCTGCAATTTGTGCACGTGCTAAGTGTTTAAATTGCGCACGTCCCACTTCGTACGGTACTTTTGCGGCAGTTAATTGCTGCTCTGTTTTACCTACTGAACTCATTTCAGGAATAGTATAAATACCGGCTGGGATATCAATAATCAGCTTTTCATCGCAGTTACCACAAGCGATGGCATCTGCTGCAATTCGACCTTGGTCAAAGGCAGCACTAGCAAGGCTTGGGTAGCCAATAACATCGCCTACCGCATATACGTTGTCTATTTCTGTTTGGTAGGTTTCGTTTACTTTTACTTGTCCGCGGCTATCTGCTTTTAAGCCAATTGCTTCTAAATTCAATGTATCAGTATTACCAGTACGGCCATTGGCAAATAAAATACAGTCAGCCTTTACACGTTTACCCGATTTTAAATGCATAACAACACAGTCATCGCGGGTTTCAATGCGATCAAATTCTTCGTTATGACGAATAACAATGCCACTATTCCAAAAGTGATAGCTAAGCGCATCAGATATTTCAGCATCCATAAACGCAAGTAGGCGATCGCGAGTATTTACTAAATCAACCTTTGCACCTAGCCCTTTGAAGATAGATGCGTATTCACAACCAATTACACCCGCGCCGTATATAAGTACGCGATGCGGGTCGTGTTCAAGGCCTAAAATTGTGTCACTTTCATAAATACGCGAATGGGTGAAATCAACACCTGGTGGGCGATAAGGTCGTGAGCCGGTAGCAATAACAATAGTTTGTGCAGTTAGGCGTTCAGTTGAACCGTCATTACGTCTAATTTCAATAGTGTGCTTATCAACAAAGCTAGCATCGCCTTGAAACATATGAATGCGATTACGATCGTAAAAGCTGCTGCGTAAGTTTGATTGCTTTGAAATTACCGAACTGGCATGGCGCAAAATATCAGGAAAAGTAAGTCTTACTGGGCGCTCGCCTACGTTAAACAAAGGGTTTGCTTTGTATTCAATGTAGCGACTAACCGAATGACGAAGTGCCTTTGAAGGAATGGTTCCCCAGTGAACACAACCACCACCAACAGCAGTTTGGCGTTCAATAACCGCTACTTTTTTGTTACTTTTAGAGAGGTTCATAGCGGTCCCTTCACCGCCAGGACCCGTGCCAATAATGATTGCATCATATTGGTAGCTCACGGGTACTTTTTTCTTTTCTGGTTGTTTGGCCACAGCCACTCCTATTTTAACTAAAAGAGGCTTTTAATAACCTCGCATTAAGTGCTAGCCATGCCTGTTTTTGTGTTTCCCAGGCGGCTTCAAGCTCGTGATATTGTGCCATTAATGCCGACTTTTCACACTGCTTTGCCATATTATTTTTTTTAGCTTCCAACACTTGTTTTTGTAATGAGCAATAATTTTGCAGCTTTTTAAGCAACAAATCGTACTCTTGTTGTAATAATGTAAGCTTATCTTGCGCTAAAGGCAATTTTGCAAGGCGACCTTGTGTTTTGCTCATTAAGGTTTCTGCTTTAGCTTTTTCAATGCGCTCAACCGGTGTACGCTTTAATTTACTCGCTAAACCAATGGCAGCGAGTGAGCGGATCATCCATTTTGTTGGGTCGTAATGAAACCATTTAATGCCATTGCGGTAATCGCTGGCAAAAATATGATGGAAGTTATGATAACCCTCACCGTAGGTAAATAGTGCTAAAAAGCCATTGTCTCTCGCGGTATTTTTTTCAGTGTAAGGACGTGAACCCCAAATGTGTGCTACTGAGTTAATAAAAAAGGTAAAGTGCTGACTCAGCACTAAACGCAATAAGCCAGCTAACAGTAACATGCCCCATACATCACCAAGCATTAAGCCGAGTATTAGCGGTAAACCAACATTCATGGCAATTACCAATTTTAAGTAATGCTTGTGCTGCCACATAACAATTTTATTTCGCTGTAAATCACGACAGTTACTGTAATCATCGTAGCTGTCGCCTTGGTAGTCACGTAGCATCCAACCAATGTGGCTATACCAAAAGCCATTTGTGGCGGCATAAGGGTCTTTAACTGGGTCATCAACCTGACCATGGTGAATTCGATGATCGCTACTCCAATGCAATGCACTGTTTTGTAGCGCAAAGGCACCACCAAGGGCAAAAATAAATTCAACCACAGGGTGAGCGTTGTAAGTTTTGTGCGCCCATAAACGATGGTAGCCCGCGGTGATCGATAATCCCGCAAAAAACATGCAAGCTACAAAAGCAACCCACTGCGTGCCTGTAAAGCCATAGTTAAACCCATACCAAGGTACAAGTGTAATAGCAGCCAAAAACGTCAGGCTAAAGAAAAGGACGTTGGTCCATATAATCGGTGGTTTTTTCATGTTTCTCATTTCTCAGCGTACAACTGTACGCTAAAATAATATTTCAATCTGCTGCCGTCAAGTATTAGACTGTACTATTAGCTATTTTTTTAATTAAAAATTTATTACAAATTCACTCAGGGAGCTGTTGATGTCGGGTGTTAGAGCACAACAGAAACAAAAAACACGACAAGCATTAATTGAAGCTGCATTTAATCAACTTAGTGCTGATCATAGCTTTTCTAATTTAAGCTTGCGTGAAGTAGCACGCGAAGCTGGTATTGCGCCTACCTCTTTTTATCGTCACTTTAAAGATATGAACGAGTTGGGCTTAACCATGGTTGATGAAGCGGGTTTAACCCTACGCCAGCTGATGCGCCAAGCACGCAGACGAATAGCCAGTGGTGGCAGTGTCATCAACACCTCTGTGGTTACTTTTATGGAGTTTATTGATAACTCAAGCAATCAGTTTAGACTTTTGCTGCGTGAACGCTCAGGTACCTCAAAAGCATTTAGAGCAGCAGTGGCACGTGAAGTGAAACACTTTATTTTAGAACTCGCACATTATTTAGAAAGTGAAACCCCCTGCGATGCTATTCATGCGTATATTCAGGCAGAAGCCATGGTTACTTTGGTATTTAATGCAGGCGCTGAAGCGCTCGATATTGAAGGTCAGCAACGCGATGAACTGATTGAGCGAGTTATATGGCAGTTACGTTATATTACGCGCGGCGCGTCAAATTACGTACGTGCTGAAAATAAAGAATAAATATTAAAAAAGTTAAAATAAGCGCTGTATTTTACAGCGCTTATTAATTTAAACCTGCTATAGGTTTAAGTTGGATATTTTATTCTTCTATCCAATTTTGTTTGAATTTTAAATCCTCAGAAAGTCCCCTTTAATTATTTTTTTGGTATTTTTATGCTTGCGCCAACTGCGTTGCAATGATAAAAATAAGCCTCATTGGACACACACACAAGAAAACAGATGCAAACTATTCGCTTAATTACACTAAACCTAAACCTCTTACTGCTGTGGCAAGTGAGCGGGGATTAGTGTGTTTGCATTGAGCTAAACATTAAAAACCCCGCAACCGCGGGGTTTTTTTTATCTCGCTGCAGGGATAAATCGAAATTTGGGTAATACAGGAATTGAGGGGCAGTTATGCAACAGCAAGATAAAGTATGGATTTTTGATACCACCTTACGTGATGGTGAGCAGGCACTAAAAGCAAGCCTAACAGAAGACGATAAAGTTCAACTGGCGCATACCATTAGCCGCTTAAATGTGGATGTAATGGAAGTGGGGTTTCCGGTGTCGAGCCCAGCTGACTTTCGCTCAGTGCAACGTATTGCCACCGAGGTGAAAGGCCCTATTATTTGTGGCTTAGCTCGCTCGGTTGCAAAAGATATCGAGGCCTGTGGCGATGCGCTGCGCGCTGCACAGCAAAGCCGTATTCATACTTTTATTGCCACCAGCCCGCTTCATCTTGAACACAAGTTGCGTATGAGCCTTGATGATGCCACTGCAATGGCTGTTAAATCTATTAAATTAGCGCGTAACTATACCGATGATGTTGAGTTTTCGTGTGAAGATGCTGGGCGTACACCGCATTGGGATTTATGCAAAATTGTTGAGCAAGCAATTAACGCCGGTGCATCAACAATTAATTTGCCAGATACAGTCGGTTTTGTAACGCCAGATGAATACGCAGCAATGATCCGTCATTTAATGAATAACGTGCCAAATATAGATAAAGCGCGTTTAAGTGTGCATTGCCACAACGATTTAGGTTTAGCCGTTGCTAACTCGGTTGCTGCAGTACAAGCTGGTGCACGTCAAATCGAATGCACCATTAATGGTATTGGTGAGCGTGCGGGGAACTGCTCACTTGAAGAAGTGGCAATGATCATGAAAATGCGTAAAGACCACTTAAACGTATATACCGACATAAAAAGCGAAGAAATTTATCGCGCTTCTCGCCAGGTAGCCAAAATTTGTAATATGCCGGTACAGCCAAATAAAGCGATTGTTGGCGAAAATGCCTTTGCTCACAGCTCAGGTATTCATCAAGACGGTGTATTAAAAGCGCAAAACACTTATGAAATTATGTCACCAGAAAGTGTTGGTGTACCAAGTAATCAATTAAACATGACCTCACGCTCAGGCCGTCATGTTATAGAGCACCGCTTAGAAGAATTAGGCTATCAAAAATCAGATTACGACATGGATAGCTTATACCAAAGTTTCGTTGCGCTGGCTGATCAAAAAGGCACAGTATACGACTACGACCTAGAGGCCATGATTTACTTTAATCAAATTAACGACAAAGATGAAAAGTACCAGTTAGAGTTTGTTAACTCTGCGTCTAATTCACAATCGGTGGCCAGCTCAACCATAGGCTTGCTGATTGATGGCGAAGCAAAACAAGAAGCCGCAACAGGTAATGGTCCAGTTGAAGCTTCGTTTGCTGCTATTGAGCGCTTAACAGGTATGAGTGTTGAAATGATTGAATACAATTTAGAGGCCACCGGCCAAGGCGCCAGCTCATTAGGGCAAGTGAATATTATTGCTAAATATGATGGTCGTCCCTATCACGGTGCTGGTATTGCGGCCGATGTGGTCGAAGCCTCAGTACGGGCTATGGTTCGGGTTTATAACTTAATTTATCGAGCACAAAAAGTGTCTGATTTAAAACAACAAAGGAAAGCAGGATGAGTAAAACACATTACAGCGTTGCCGTATTAGCAGGCGACGGTATTGGCCCAGAAGTTATGGCAGCTGCAGAGCAAGTACTTGACGCAGTCAGTGATAAATTTGGTTTTACTCTGAACCGTGAGCATCACGCGATTGGCGGCGCAGCCATTGATGAATTTGGCAAAGCACTTCCTGATACAACTTTAAAAGCCTGTGAAAACGCCGATGCTATTTTATTTGGCTCCGTGGGTGGCCCTAAGTGGGAGCATTTACCACCGAATGATCAACCAGAGCGCGCGTCATTGTTACCACTACGAAAGCACTTTGGTTTGTTTTGTAACTTACGTCCTGCTCAATTGTTACCCGCATTAAGCGCAGCATCACCACTTCGTGCTGATATTAGTGAAAAAGGCTTTGATATTTTGTGTGTGCGTGAGCTAACCGGCGGTATTTATTTTGGTGAAAAAGGTCGCAGTGGCGAAGGTGCTGAAGAAGTGGCATTTGACACCCAAACATACTCGCGTAAAGAAATTGAGCGTATTGCACGTTTTGCTTTTGAGGCCGCTAAATTGCGCAGCAATCATGTAACCTCGGTTGATAAAGCCAATGTTTTAGCATCAAGTGTACTTTGGCGTGAAGTAGTCACTGAAGTGAGTAAAGAGTTTCCTGAGGTGAGCTTAGATTATATTTATGTAGATAATGCAGCGATGCAGCTAGTTAAACAGCCTAGCCAGTTTGATGTATTACTGTGCGATAACTTATTTGGCGACATTTTATCGGACGAATGCGCGATGATCACCGGCTCAATGGGGCTATTACCTTCGGCTAGCTTAAATCAATCAGGCTTTGGCTTGTATGAACCCGCGGGTGGCTCAGCGCCCGATATCGCCGGAAAAGGGGTCGCTAACCCTATTGCACAAATTTTAAGTGCCGCATTAATGTTACGTTATTCATTAGGACAAGATGAAGCGGCTCGCACCATTGAAAAAGCAGTTGCAGAGGCGGTTGAAGCGGGTGTGGGGACGCCTGATATTTATCCGCAGGGCGGCTATACCACCACCGATGTTGCAGCGGCTATCGTTTCACGCATTTAATTATTAAAGCCATAGCACCGTTAGGCTGTGGCTCAATCAGATCAGGGAGTTAGCAAGTGGCTCAAACTTTATACAATAAAATTTGGCAAGCACACACGGTTGCCAGCATCAACGAGCAAACCGATTTACTTTATATTGACCGTCATTTAGTACACGAAGTGACGTCGCCACAAGCATTTGCAGGTTTACGTGAAAAAAATCGTAAAGTGCGCTGTCCAGAAAAAACCATTGCGACCATGGATCATAATGTTTCAACTAAAAGCCGTTCATTAGATGCAGCCAGCGAAGTCTCTAAAAATCAACTAATGGCACTGGATGCAAACTGTAAAGAATTTGGTATTTTGCTGTACGACCTAAATTCAGTAAATCAAGGTATAGTACATGTGATTGGCCCAGAGCAAGGGATCACTTTGCCAGGCACCACCATAGTATGCGGCGATAGTCATACCTCAACCCACGGCGCGTTTGGAGCGCTTGCCCATGGTATTGGAACCTCAGAAGTTGAGCACGTATTAGCTACGCAAACGCTACAGCAAAAAAAGGCTAAGTCGTTAAAAATTCAAATTAACGGTGTGTTACGCCCAACAGTAACTGCTAAAGATTTAATTATGGCGGTTATAGGTAAACTAGGCACTGCTGGTGGTACGGGTTATGTGGCTGAATTTTGTGGCGAAGGCATAGAGGCGCTTTCGATGGAAGCGCGCATGACGTTGTGTAACATGAGTATTGAAATGGGTGCCAAGGCAGGTTTAATTGCCCCAGATAAAATCACTTACGAGTACTTAAAAGGACGTCCATTTGCACCAAAAGGCGCTGATTTTGACGCCGCTGTTGCCTACTGGGAAACCTTAAAAACTGATGATGGCGCAACCTTTGACTTAGAGGTAGAGCTAGATGCTGCTAATATTCAACCACAAATCACCTGGGGGACTAACCCAGAGCAAGTGATTGGCGTTGACGAATGTATTCCAGATCCAGACAAAGAAACTGATTTAATTAAAGCTGATGCCATTCGTAGTGCACTTAAATACATGGGTTTAAAAGCGGGCGATAAGTTATCAACTGCCAAAGTAGACACAGTATTTATTGGCTCATGCACCAACAGCCGCATTGAAGATTTACGCGCCGCTGCAAAAATTGTTGAAGGCAAGCAAGTGGTTGCAGGTATTGAAGCATTAATTGTTCCTGGCTCAGGTTTGGTTAAACAACAAGCAGAAGACGAAGGCCTTGCCGACATATTTAAAGCTGCAGGATTTGAATGGCGTGAGCCGGGTTGTTCTATGTGTTTAGCAATGAATGACGATCGCTTAGGTGCAGGTAAGCGCTGTGCATCTACATCTAACCGTAACTTTGAAGGACGCCAAGGTCGAGGTGGGCGTACACACTTAGTGAGTCCTGCAATGGCGGCAGCGGCAGCAATACATGGCCACTTTGTTGATATTAGAGGAGAAGCCTAATGAGCATTTATTTTAGTGGCTTAATGGCCCCACTTGATAAAAACAATGTCGATACCGACCAAATTATTCCAAAGCAGTTTTTAACTTCAACCAGCCGTGATGGATTTGATGCTGCGCTATTTTACGATTGGCGTTATTTAGATAATGGCGAGCCAAACCCTGAATTTATTTTAAATCGTCCTTGTTACCAAGGTGCGCAAATATTATTAACGCGCGATAATTTTGGCTGTGGTTCATCACGTGAACACGCCCCATGGGCGCTTAAACAATACGGTTTTGAAGTGATTTTGGCTGAAAGTTTTGCTGATATTTTCTTTAATAACTGTGGCAATAACCAAATGCTTGCCATTGCACTGCCAGCGCAAATATTAGAAGACTTATTTGTGTTAAGTGAGCAGCATGACGATATTCACATTGATGTGGATTTAGAAAACCAGCAATTGCGCAGCAATAAATTTGCGCCAATCAGCTTTGATATTCGCAAAGACGTGAAAGAGCGTTTATTAAGTGGCTTAGACTTTATTGGTGTAACCGAGACCTTAAATCCGCAAATTGATGCGTTTGAAGCAAAACTTGCCGCTGAGCGTCCTTGGCAATAGTGGCTTAAAAGTTTTTAAATAATGAAACGCGGCATAAGCCGCGTTTTTTATTGCTGTCAGATGCTGTTCATCGTGATTACTGTCTTTGTGTTTGTTTAAACGCTAAGCTAATTTTTTACATGTTTAGGGATACATTATGAAATTATTAACAGCTGCAGCACTAATGCTTGCATCAACCGCTGCAATAGCACGCCCAGCGCCTTTAGTATCAATTCCAAGCCATGATGGCTTTTTTGATAATATTGCTGCCCATTGTGGTAAAGCTTTTGAAGGTAAAGTAACGGTTGATAATGCCACAGGGCCGAGTTCATTTGCCGATAAAAAATTAGTTATGCATGTGCGTAAGTGTAATGAACGTGAGCTACAAGTGCCGTTTCATGTGGGTGATGACGCCTCACGTACGTGGATCATCACAAAAACAGGCAGTGGGTTGAGCTTAAAGCACGATCACCGCCATAAAGATGGTACTGATGATGTATCAACTATGTATGGTGGTCATACTTTGGATGCGGGTTTTGCTAACATGCAGTCATTCCCTGCTGATCAGTATTCAAAAGAGTTATTTGTTAGCCAAGGCATACCACAATCGGTTGGCAATACATGGCAAATGTATATTTACCCTGAAAAGTTCACTTACCGACTCATTCGCCAAGGTCGCGAATTCCGCGTTGACTTTGATTTAACTAAGCCTATCACACCACCGGCTGCACCATGGGGATATGGTGTTAACTAATCTTTTTTTATATTAAAACCACTGGCTGTTTTAACGCTCAGTGGTTTTATGGAAGCATAACGAGGTGTTATTTCTTTGAGGTTTTTTCTGCAGGCATTTCACACTGCACAAATACACTCAGTGGTGGCTGATAAGCGCGTGGTTTAGTTGGAAAGCGCTCATACTCTTGCACGCCTTCAGTTACCTTTAACATGAAAGGGTTATCGCGACATAAACGGTTTGCGTGGCGCAATAAAAACACACTTTGGTTTCTAAAATGTGGGTAGTCATCAGACTGTATTTCTAAGTGGTAATTGTTAGTGTCTATTTGCGTTTGCTTGTAATGCACCTTTTCATCAAAGTCATAGAGTCGCTGCATTTCAGTTTGTTCTGCCGACACATTCGAACACGCTGTTAAAAATACCCAGCTAATACTTCCATATATATAATGATTTGCTTTTCTGCTCATAAACCTTTAACTCCATCTTGATTTTGGGTAGTGTGATCAGCATATCTATTACACCCGTTATGATATAAGTCTAACACCCAAAAAGGGGAAATGTGATGTTCAAGCAAATTAAACAGCTTTTTTCGAGTATTGATCAGCAAGATTATGATATTGAACAACATGATTTAAAAACAGCGGTTGCCGCGTTATTAATTGAGGTAATGCGAGCGGATAATGATTTACAGGCAGATGAGCAACAAACGCTAAGTCTGACATTAAAAAAGTATTTTGATTTAACTGATGAAGCAGTAGATGAGTTAACCGAACAAGCAAGTTCGAGCTTAGATGACGCCATTGATTATTTTCAATTTTCAAAGCAAATTAATAATCAATGTAGTGCACAGCAGCGCATTGAAATAGTTGAACTACTCTGGCGATTAGCATACTCAGATGGTGAACTTGATCCACAAGAAGAATACGTTATTCGTCGTGTTGCAAACCTATTGTATGTTACCCATGAAGACTTTATTGCTGCAAAGCTTGCAGCAACAAAGTTATAGCCGCTGCTTATTTTAGCTTACTCGCTACGCTAACTAACTGCTGTGCAAGGCCGGCCACTTTTTCAGCGGTAGCGGGGTCGTTAATACGGCCATTTTCGTCTAATAAAGTATGAATAGCCGGTACTGCCAGTTGGTTAGCTAATACTAAGCTGCCAATGCCAGATAAAATATCACGCACGTGATTCAACCCACGTAAGCCGCCAAGTCCACCCGGTGATGCTGCATATAAAGCGGTTACTTTATTTGCAAATGCAGGCTCTGCACCTTGTTCGGTGCGCGACGCCCAATCAATGGCATTTTTTAACACTGCGGTGATAGAACCATTATATTCTGGGCTGGCCAGTAAAATACCATCTGCTGTGCGCAGCTTGTCTTTTAATTGTTGTACGCCGGCCGGTGTGCCTTGTGCTTCTAAATCTTCATCAAACATAGGTATGGCTAAGTCTGCGAGTTTGATCACTTCCACTTCAGCGCCACTTTCTAGTGCAAAACGAGCTGCTTCATTAATAAGTTTTTGATTAAAGCTGTCTTTACGTAAGCTACCTGCTAGGGCAATAATTTTTGGTGTAGTCATGAGCTGATCCTAATGTTGATTGTGTACAGCAGTGACTTTAACAAATAATTGCTTGCAGAAAAGCCAAATAAACGCAAAACTTGTGTGCGTATATGCACAATTTAAAAAGTGGTTACTATGGCAATTCAATTTGATGATTGGCAAGATCTTAAGGTTGCTTATGAGGTGGCGCGTTTAGGCACTTTAACTGCAGCTGCCGAAGCACTAGATATTCATCACAGTACGGTGCTCAGGCGAATAAATAACTTAGAGAAAAGCTTAGATGCGCGATTATTCCACCGACATGCTCGTGGCTACAAAGTCACAGAGATTGGCGCTAAGTTATTTACCACAGCACAAGCAATTAATGGTGAGCTAGAACGCTTACACAGTGACATAATTGCAGCAGATAGTACCTTACAAGGTAGCTTGTTACTTACCACTGTGAGTGGTTTTATAGATGTATTAAGTGAGGTATGTGAGCAGTTTCAGACCTTGCATCCGCAAGTGCAATTACAAGTGATTATGGATCAAAAGCGTTTGCGCTTAGACCATGGCCAAGCACATATCGCTGTAAGAGCAGGGCCCAGGCCGGATGAAGGTGATTATATTGCTCAGCATTTAGCGGCACTCTCGTCAGGATTTTATGCTTCAAAACATTACATAAATCGTTATGGCTTGCCACAAACGTTAGCACAACTCTCGGTGCATAATTTTGTATCAGGAGTCGCGGGTTATAATGGCAAAGTGCCTTATTTTGCGTGGGTTGATGAAAATATTCCCTCGTCGCAAGTTAAACTTAGAGTATCAGAAACCTCAGAGGCTACTCGCGCCATCGTTAAGGGGCTAGGGATTGGCGGATTACAACATGATGTTGCAGCGCAATACTCTGATTTAGTGCCTGTATTACCTAACGAACTAAGTTGGCCTACTGACTTATGGTTAGTGACGCACCATTTAGTGCATCGTACTGCGAAAGTGCAAGCGTTTAGTCAGTTATTAAAAACCTATTTTAAGCAGCGTAAATTAAGTTAAAAAAGCTACAACGACTTTTTTATAGAAATACCCAAGCGCTTGGCTAGCCGCGTTAAGTTAGCGCGGTCGACCTGTAAACTTCGCGCTGTGCTTGCCCAGTTATAATTATGTTGTTTAAGTTGCTGTATAATAAGCTGCTGAGTGTAAGTATCGGTGGCTTGTTTTAACGAAGTGTTGTTTGTTAAAGGTGTGGTTGCAAGCTGGTTTGAGTGTTCAAGATCTAAGGTGTTAATAGCGTTTAAATTTAGCTCGCAATGCTCTGGCTCAATAGTAATAATTGGCTGCTGCCATTGATGCTGTTTAGCTTTTAATGCGGCGCGATTAATAACATGTTCCAGCTCTCTTACATTGCCAGGCCAGTCATATTTTTTTAGCAGTAATTGCGTTTCAATGCTGAGTTTTAGCTGTTTAATCGCAAGCTTGCGAGCTGTTTTTTCCAAAAAATAACCGGCTAATAAAATAACATCTTCATCACGGGCTTTTAAAGGCGCTACGCTTAACGGGTACACACTTAGGCGATGATATAAGTCGGCGCGAAATCGCCCCTGTTCTACTTCGTGTTTCAAGTCACGGTTAGTGGCTGCAATCACTCTAACATCAACATATTTAAGTTCGTCTTCACCAACGGTTTGTACTTCGCCACTTTGCAGTACCCGTAATAATTTACTTTGCATTGCCAGTGGTAGCTCGCCTATTTCATCCAAAAATAAGGTACCGCCATCGGCTAATTGAAACTTACCTTGGCGAGCATTTTGTGCCCCCGTAAAGGCGCCTTTTGCATGGCCAAAAAATTCACTTTCGGCGAGGTTTTCAGGCAGTGATGCACAATTTAAATGGATCAATGGCTGATCTTTGCGTGCTGAATGCAAGTGAATATTACGCGCCACCAACTCTTTGCCGACCCCAGTATCACCTAAAATTAATACACTAAAATTAGAGGCTGCAACCAGCTTTATTTCGTTTTTAAGGGTTTGTATTACTGGGCTTTGGCCAATAATTTCACCACCATCACGCTTGAGCGCCTCACGGTTTAACTCTTGTACTAATTCACTTGAGTGCTGGGCATGTTGTTTGTAATGGGCAAGCTCTAGGGCTGTTTTAAAGTGCGCACTGCACAAGGTTTGTAAGGTATTAAGCGTATCAGCGGTAATGCCGTCAAACGCATCAGCGTTTAGGCTATCAAAGGTCAAAATACCAAGCAGCGAATCTTTATCATAAAGCGGTAACCCTAAGCAGGCATGCACTGGAATATCACCCGTTTTAGCTAGTAGTAAGCCGTCATATGGGTCTGGGAGCGGGCAGTCATGTGCAAATTGCAGTGCCAAGCGGTGATTACAAATAGCATCAAGGCGAGGATGCTCTGCAATGTTAAAGCGCCTGCCTAAGCTATCAGGCATTAAACCTTTAATCGCTAAAGGCTTTAATTGCTCGCCTTGGCGAATTAACAAAGCGCTAGCATCACTTGGAATAACACGTTCAACTGTGGCTAAGAGCTGCTCAAAACTGTGGGCATGTAAGGTGCTTTGTGCAAGCTCCAAGGCAACTTGAGTCAGGTTGAATTGCTGGTTCATGTCAAAATGACCTGTTAGTGTATTTAATTGGTTTTTATAGTAGGTCATAAAGACTCTTTTTGTAAAGTGAAATTAAATAATGCATTGAATTTAAAGTGTTTATTTAATTGGCATGGTCTGTGTAATAACAAAATAACGAAAGCAGTTATTGGGGTTGTTATGAGCAGTATTTTTTTAGGACAGGTTAATTATTCAGTGAAGTCTAATTCTCTGTATTACCGTTTGCTATCTCATGCAAATAAGATGCTATGTATTAGCGTATTTGGGGTGTTGATTACGTTGTTAATAAGTTATCCCTATGCAGGCTACTTTTCGATACCGGTACAAATTTTTGCACACATTAGCACGATTGTCCTCGCGGCGATTGTCAAAGTGAGTTACGTACTGCGCTGTGTGGCGCAGCATGGACTGGGGCAGGAGGTGCGCTAATGAAGCCCATAAACTTAGCCGAACCTATGCCAGCGCAGGTCGCATTTCATCAGGTATCACAATGGTCATTATGGATGTTGGCATTTAGACCCTTTTTTTTAGCTGGTGGATCACTAGCGTGTTTATCTGTGGGTTATTGGTTACTTATTTTAAGTGGCGATGCACAGTGGTATTTAGTTATGCCTGCTAATTTGTGGCATGCACATGAAATGTTATTTGGTTTTGCGGGCGTGGTTGTGGCTGGCTTTTTACTTACTGCAGCACAAACATGGACCGGTGTTGCAAGTATTAACGGTAAACCATTGATGTGGCTTAGCCTAATATGGCTTAGTGCACGGCTTAGTTTTTTTGTAGTTGTGCCTAGCATTGATCAGTTTAATGTTTATGCGGTACTGATTTTACAAGTTGTTTGGTGGCTCTCGGTAATCATAGTGTTAGCCAGCATGTTGATAAAAGCGAGCAGTAAACGCAACTACTTGTTTTTATTTATTCTTTCATTTTTATGTACGCTCAATATGTTGTATTTAATACTAGTGCTAAAAAACCAAACGCAGCTAGCGCTGGCGATGGTTGATACCGCAGTACTGGTTATAAGTTTGTTGGTGGGGGTTGTAGCTGGGCGTGTATTACCCTTTTTTACTGCCAAAGGGCTGGGCTTATCTAAGCAGGTACGCACACCAAACATAGATAAAGCTATTTTATACTTATCGGTATTGGCGATAGCATTATTTTTTATTAGTAAATTATTTTTCACTGTAATTAACCCGGCACTAGTTGTGATGAGTGCAGCGTTTTTGCATTTAGTTCGCGGTGTTTGCTGGTGGAACAAGCAAGTCCTAAAAGTCCCATTATTATGGTCGTTACACTTTGCGTATTTAGCTTTAGGTATAGGTTTAATGTTAGTGGCAATCAGTTTTTATAGCAGTGCAATACTGTTTAAAGACGCTCTGCATTTTATCACTATTGGTGGTATCGGCATGATGATTTTAGCCATGATGACACGGGTATCACTAGGACATACCGGTCGCTCACTTAGTATTCCTGGTTTTATGAATCTTGCATTTGTATTGGTGTTTAGTGCCGCAATTATTCGTGCTTTTCTCCCGTCTTTTATTGGGCCACACCTAGCTTGGCAGATCAGTGCTGTGCTTTGGTTACTGGCCTTTTTATTATTTTTAATTCACTGCACTCCTATATTAACGCGGCGTCGTGTTGATGGGCGTCGTGGTTAGTTCACCCATAGGAAACCAAAATGTTATCTGAAAAAACTATTGAGATTGTAAAAAGTACAGCTCCATTACTTGCAGAAGCGGGCACAGCCGTCACCGATCATTTTTATAAGCGCATGTTTAGCCATAACCCGGAACTTAAACATATTTTTAATATGACTAACCAAGAAACGGGTCGTCAGCAATTTGCATTATTTAATGCCTTGGCTGCGTATGCGCAAAATATTGATAATTTAGCCGTGTTAAAAGAGGCATTAGCTAGAATTAACCATAAGCATACCAGCTTGAATATTTTACCCGAACACTACCCTATTGTAGGGGCGCATTTGATCGGCACACTTAAAGAGCTTATTCCTGATCAGTTTACAGCTGATGTTGAATACGCATGGCGAGAAGCTTATAACCTACTGGCTGATATTTGTATTACCGAAGAAGCAGCGTTGTATACACACAGTAAAAATAATCATGGTGGCTGGGTAGGTACACGGAAGTTTGAAATTACTCATAAACATGTTGAGTCTGAATTTGTAACCAGCTTTATCCTCACACCTTTAGACGGCAAAGCTGTTATTTCCCACAAGCCAGGACAATATCTTGGCATTAAAGTTAAGCCTGAGGGGGCAGAATATGAAGAGATCCGCCAGTATTCTATTTCGCAAAAGAGCAATGCTAAAAACTATCGTATTAGCGTTAAAAAAGAGTGCCAACCACAGCCTGGCGTGGTGTCTAACTATTTACACTCACTAGAGCAGGGCGCACGAGTAGAGCTATACCCACCAGCAGGTGATTTCTTTTTGAAAGATGCAACAAGCCCCGTTGTGCTTATTTCTGCAGGTGTTGGCCAAACCCCAATGATGGCTATGCTGCAAACGCTATTGAGCGACAATACTAATCAAGCGATTAGTTACTTACACGCGTGTGAAAATAGCTTGGAGTATTCATTTAAAGACTACCTAGCTCAGCAAACGGCTATGCATCCACAACTAAAAACCTTAACCTGGTTTAATCAAGGTGGTGGGGGATGTGATTACACAGGTCTTATGGATTTATCTGTGCTTGAAGCATCACTGCCTATTAGCGAAGGGGCATTTTATTTGTGTGGACCAGCTTCATTTATGGCTTATGTAAAAGGCCAACTACTTGACTTAGGTGTACAGAGCTCGAATATTCATTACGAAATATTTGGACCACACCAAGCATTATAAACATAAGTTACAGCTTTTTACTGTCGGTTTTTGCGGCATAAGCTTGTTGTTGCCACGCATTAAACAGCTTTTGTTGTTGATTTGATATTTTTAAACCATAAGTTTTTTGCATGTAAGCGTATGCATCGGCAATACGTTTACGTGCATAAACCGGAGGCTCTATAACGCGTTGTTTAAAATTAACCTTAACCTCACAGCGACCATATTGATTAGCATTTTGGGCTAACATGCCAAAGCGATAGTTTGAACGATCAGCGTTAATTTCACCGATTGCGGGAGCTAAATTGTTAATATCAGCTTCCATCATGCGAAACTTTGCACTTACTTTACGGCAATTTTTACGTCCACCATCTTGCCAGCATTGTAACTGATGACCGAACTCCCAAGCGGGTACAATATGTTCCCATTCTATTCGCAGAGCGCGTTGGTTCACGTTACCTGAACGGGTAAATGTGTTGCGTGGCACATAACCACAATGGGTTGCATCGGGTACTAACTTTTTGCCTTTACGTTTTATGTCGCAACCACAATAGATACTTTTTGCATTGGTTGGTAAGGTTTTAATTAAGTGTTTTTTAGCACTGGAAAAACGAGTAAATTGCTCAGCATTAATAGTAAAGCTGATAACGCAAAGCAATAACGCAAAAATAAAATGCGGCATATCCTATCACTTTAGTGAACTACAGGAGCCGCGATTTTAAAGAGAATAACCTAAATGGTAAATCAGTTTTCTGTACAACCTGCTTAAAAACTCAGGATAGCTTACGTTTTCTTGTTCTTAATCGGATGTTTTGCAGTAATAAAATAAAACCAGTAAAACTAAAAAACACACTGCTGGCAGCAAAGCTAATGAGTAACGGGTTGTTAAAATCCTCGCGCTCATCGTAATCCATAATGTGTAGCATCCAAAAGAAGTCAAACACTCGCCAAATATCACTGCGAACAGTAATCACTTTACCTGTGTCTGATGACAAATAGAGGGTGGTGTTAAATGTATCGTTAAATTTCACTTGCCATATATTTGTTTTATAACCGCTTTCTCGTGGGCCTGTAGCTAATAAAGCAGCGCTTACTCGTTGAGCATTAATAAGTAAGTGTGCGTGTGCATTAGCAATAATTTGCTGTCTATTAGGTGCTTTAAATGGTTGCCCAGTAATGCCATTAAAACTTTGTTGGCTACCGGCACTGGTTACAGTTATAAGTGGGGTGGATAAAAAATGCGTAAAGATTATTTTAGTCGGGTTGGTTACTTGGGATACGATATCATCAATTGATGCGATGTAATCATGGCTTTTAAAGGGATTGGTTAGGGTGCGTGTTGCTAGGTGCTTACCATGTACTTTTTCAAGCGGAATAGCGCTCATAATTAAACCGCCAAGCAACCAAGCTAAAATTTGTAGCCCTAATAAGTAGCCCAACCATTTATGAAGTCTACGTGTTGGTTTAAATATTTTTTTCATAGGTGTTTATCTTATTACTTTTAATAAACATTTTACGCGAATGATAGGCAGGGTGAGTGCGACAAAATGTCGCACTAGTGCATTCAAATTGAGTTTCAGCACAATAGTGCTAATAGTAAGCTGCAATAACACCCTAAAATAAGAGTATTAACTGATAAAGTGTCTATTTATAGGGTGTTGATTTGGTATAACGGTAAAACTGCGTTAAAGTTTGCAAGGTAACCATTAGAGGATAAATACGAAACAATGTCGGAAATTCAATTTTTAAATGTAGATCTCGAGCTTGAGTCAAAGCAAGATATTAGCGTATTAGTTGCTGATTTAAAAAAGGTCGCAACCATTTTACATTATGATAAAGACGAATACCGCCAACTGGCACGCATCGAAGTAGCTGGTGAAATAACCACACCTGATAAAGCAATTAATCACTTATGTGAGCTAATTGAGTCGTGTTCACGCAATGCATTAAAGCAATGGTTAAGTTGTTCTCGTAGAACGTTTGATATGGGATTTGAGTCGGGTACGTCGCCAAAATGCTTTAATCAGGCCCTACATGCAGATACCTTGTTACGCATATCTGCAATTGGCGCAGGCATAGAAGTTACTATTTACCCTCTGGAAAAGTAATTTAACCTTTTCGTTCGACTACGGCTGCGGTCATTCTTGATACGCAGCAAAGCTCATTGCGGCTATTGGTTATTTTAATATCCCAAACCGAGCTGCGTTTACCTATATGATAAGCTTTTGCGGTAGCCGTTAATGTGCCGTTGCGTGACGCTTTTAAGTGACTGGCGCTGATCTCTTGCCCAACACAATAAAATCGACTGAAATCAACTACAAAGTTAGCGGCATAACTTGCTACGGTTTCAGCAAGGACCACATTGGCACCACCATGCACTATACCCATAGGGTTATGATGCTCTGGAATTGCCGGCATAGTGGCGACTAAGTAGTCATCTCCAATTTCACTGATTTCAATTCCCATGGTCTTCATGAGCGTGCCTTGGCCAGTGATCCCTTGATCTAATTGCTTACAAAACTCTAATGTAATTGGTTGATGCCAAATGCTCATACTCGCTCCTAAAAGAATGTTTAAAAATATAAAATTGAGCTCATATTAAGGTGAAATTTAAATCTTGTCGTGAGTGATAGCAAATAAAATTTTTTTAGCTTAATTTAAGCAGGTCGCCATACTACGACGCCTGCTTATGTAGCTTGCTTATTATTGGTAACTAGCAACCAGTTCTACATTATTATAAGCATCAAAGCCTTTGAGCATGACAGAGTAATTTCCACTGCGAGTATCACTGCAGCTCTCACTATTGCCATTTCTATATGGGCGACAATCAAAATTATTTGTGGATGCCGTTTCGTTAAATTTTACATATATATCAGCATCACCACTACCACCTGATGTTCTAAAAGTAACTTGTGTTGCTTCACTTGGTACTGCAAATGTAAATAATTTTTCGCTATTCTTTGCGCCATTAACCATAATTGCTTGATTATTTTGGAGCACATTGTCACCAGGAATTGGGGGGGTTGAAGATCTAAAGTTTGCAATAATAGGGTTAGTTAAGTTTAACACTCTGGCATTGTCATGTTCTGCCGAAGTCCCCATTACATCTCCATTGTATGATTTATTAGGGTTCGACCAGTAATTAATACGTGTACAATTACCTGGACAATTATATGCCATCACTGAGCGCCATTGCGATTGAGGTTGCTGGTAACCATGTCCAAATGAATAAGGAGTTGTTGAAGGATCGTTTTCTGGATTATGGCGAGCGCCTTGTAAGTGCCCAATCTCATGACCAAAGGAATAGTAGCCTGTCGCACAATCATAATCGACCATAGCAAAAGCGCTTTGAGCATTAGCACCAATGGCTTTGGCCTGGCCACAGTAACCATTGACATCATTTACTAATATAACTACATCTGCACCGAATTGATCGCGTAATGTATGTGCTTCATCCATATAACCATCGTTCTTAGCTGCTAAACGATTTAAATCAGTACCTGAGTTTGCAGCTTCAGTATAATTAATTTGGCTCATGTGGGCTATGCTAACAACTGCGTTGACGCCTGAGTTTTGATAACCTTGGTTGGTTTCAACAATCGCAAGATCAATTAAGCTATTTATATCCCCTGATTTTTGAGCTGCTGCTGGGGTATATAAAACTAATAAACTAATATTACTTTGCGTTTCGTTAGCCATTACCGATTGAGTGTTTTGAGCTGTTAAAATTTGTTCACTCATAAACTCCAAGTTATTAGACTGTTTATATTCGGGAGCATGTTCAGCTGGCTGCTTTTGGGGATCTAATTCAATGAAATTATGACCAGAGTGCTTATTTGGTTGTAATTTATATATCTGTTCACCTACTTTTACAGTACCCGAAATGCCTTTTGCAGATTTAATAAGTGTTATTTCGTCATCTTCTAAACTTTTACCAATCCAAATTAAGCTTCCCGTTGCTGACAAACTTGTTGAACTTTTTATAAATTCAATGTCGTTACCTTTAACAGGTAAAAGAAAGGTATTTGTGCTATTTGTGAGCTCAAAAAGAGGCTGGCCAAACTGTAATTGATTACTTGTTTGTGTGGCCACGCTTTGTGACTCATTAATATATTGCACTTCAAAAAGCGGAACTTGAGCTTGTGTATAGCCGCTGAATAGGAGCCCAATGAATAAAGGTGAGTATTTTTTCATTTCATAGTCCTTTTATATTTGTTTTGTCCACATAAAGTGTACACGCTAATATTTTTATTTCAATTAATTAACATTACCACTCATTAAAATTAACCATCGTTGTAAATTTTAAGATACATTTTTTATTTTTACTGTTGATGGGTTGCTTTAGGGTCTGTTGACCTTTGCGGATTAAAATTTGTTTAAACTAGGAGCGGTTTAATCGCGGCGCGAAGTTTGTAACCTAGTGGGCTAAGTCAAAACCGAGCAACAAAGAGTAAATCGCCCCTAGGCAGAACTCGAAGGGCAGCGCCTGTTTGGCATTGATGCTACGTTACCGTCTATTTATGTGGAATAACCACATCACATAGGCGCTGCCTTGCCTAAATACCAAAGAGACTGCTGCAAATTCAACCTTGAAAGGTCAACAGACCCTAATCACAAAAATAATTTTAAGTAGTTAAGAGCGTGTTATATTCTTAGTGCGATAAGCTAATTATTATCAGTGGAGCTAACTTAATTTATATTTGCGATTTTAAAATAACTGTATATACTCACAGTTAATTGTACTGTATGGAAAACCAGTTGTATGCGACCATTAACGAAACGCCAAGCGCAAATACTCGAACTTATCAAAGTGTTTATTAAAGACACTGGTATGCCTCCTACACGTGCCGAGATTGCACAAACACTGGGTTTTAAAAGTGCAAATGCTGCAGAAGAACATTTAAAAGCACTGGCTAAAAAAGGTGTGATTAAAATGAAGCCGGGCGCGAGTCGGGGTATTCAGCTTGTTGAAGAAGAAGAGCCAGAGCAACTGGGCTTACCTTTAATTGGTCGAGTTGCTGCGGGTGAGCCAATATTGGCGCAACAGCATGTAGAAAGCCACTGTAAAATTGACCCTTTAATGTTTAAACCTGCGGCCGATTTTTTACTGCGTGTTAACGGCATGAGTATGAAAGATATTGGCATTATGGATGGCGACTTACTCGCTGTACATAAAACTCAAGTAGCTGAAAATGGTCAGGTTGTTGTTGCTCGAGTGGATGATGATGTTACGGTTAAACGTCTAGAAAAAGCCGGCAGAAAAGTATTACTGCATGCTGAAAATGACGAGTTTTCAGCTATTGAAGTAGACTTGGAAAATGAATCTTTCAATATTGAAGGTTTAGCGGTGGGTGTTATTCGTAACGCTGATTGGATGTGATAGTTAAGCATAACCTAGCGCTTAATATTGATTAGGCGCTGTTTTTACATGCATTATTTTTGTACGATATTGCTTGTGAATCGCTTTTTGTTATTTTTAAAAATCGCTAAATATTTTATAAATAAACAAATTTATTTTAGGGTCTGTTGACCTTTCAAGGTTGAATTTGCAGCAGTCTGTTTGGTATTTAGGCAAGACAGAGCCTATGTGATGTGGTTATTCCCCATAAATAGGCGATAACGCAGCATCAATGCCAAACAGGCGCTGCCCGAAGGATTCTGCCTAGGGGCGATTTACTCTTTGTTGCTCGGTTTTTACTTAGCCCACTAGGTTACAAACCTCGCGCCGCGATTAAACCGCCCCTAGTTTGAACAAATTTTAATCCGCAAAGGTCAACAGACCCTAGTTATTTTTAAATCATAAAATTTTATATTTTTTCCGCTGTTATTCAAGCGACCCCTTACCAACTCTGACTCTGGGATTAATTACCTCATTAGTTACTATTTTTTTGCTGCACTTTTTTAAGTAACCTCTTGTTTATTTTTCATGCTCACCTTGCTTATTGTTTATTTTTTAACTAGTTATTAAAGAGCTGGAATAAAAATAACTCACAGCCTAATCGTTTTGAGCACACACATTTAGTAACTCCAGCACCCTTATAAAAAATAAAAATAACGAATAGGCGTTTAAGCCGTATGCCTCTTCGCTTTGCGTCAGCAATAGCATCAAAGGAGCCGTCACATGGGTAAGCTGAGTTCTTCCTTGTGGCTTATATTGTTAGTTTTTTCGCAAAATGTGCTTGCTAATAGCCAATATAATATGCGTAAAGGCGTAACTGATATAAGTAATAATGTATACCAACTGCACATGACCATATTTTTAATATGTTGTGTGATTGGGGTGATCGTGTTTGCCATTATGTTTTGGGCACTCATCCATCATCGCAAGTCTAAAGGGGCTGTCCCTGCCCAGTTTCATGAAAGTACTAAAGTAGAAATACTCTGGACTGCCATTCCTTTTGTCATCTTAATTGTTATGGCCATTCCTGCGACTAAAACGTTAATTGCCATGGAGGATGCCAGCAAAGCTGATATCACCATAAAAATTACTGGATCACAGTGGAAGTGGCATTACGAGTATATGGGGGAGGACGTTGAGTTTTATTCAATGTTAGCGACTCCTCAAAATGAAATAACGAATCTTGCCGATAAAAACCCGAATTATTTACTCGAAGTAGATAAGCCGCTGGTGCTACCGATTAATCAAAAAGTACGTTTTTTAATGACTTCAGATGATGTAATTCACTCATGGTGGGTACCTGATTTTGCAGTTAAAAAAGATGCAAACCCTGGGTTTATTAACGAAACATGGACCAATATTAATGAAGTAGGTACTTACCGCGGGCAGTGTGCAGAGCTGTGTGGTAAAGATCATGGCTTCATGCCTGTTGTGGTAGAAGCAAAAACAGAAGAAGACTTCAAAACGTGGTTGGCAGAAGCTAAACAAGCTAAACAAAAAGCGGCTGAAGCAGACGCTGCGTTATTAGATCAAGTGGTACCAAAAGAGGAGCTGATGGCTCTTGGTGAGCAAGTTTATATGGCGAGCTGTGCAGCGTGTCATCAACCTACAGGTTTAGGTTTGCCGGGTGTTTTTCCAGCACTTAAAGGCAGCCCAATAGTTATAGGTGATATCAAAGGTCATATCGATATCTTACTTCATGGTAAACCAGGTACAGCGATGCAGTCTTTCGCAAAGCAATTATCTATTAAGCAGATAGCAGCCGTTATTACTTATAAGCGTAACGCATGGGGTAATGACACCGGAGAGGTAATTCAACCAAGCGAAATACAAGCGGCACTGGATGCTGATGGGGAGGCTAAATAATGAGTAGCATTGCAGAACAACCTAATTCCAATGAGGCTCATCATGGCCATCAACCTGCAACAGGCTTTAAGCGCTGGTTATTTACAACCAACCATAAAGATATAGGAAGCTTATATTTAATTTTTTCTCTCACCATGTTTTTGATTGGTGGAGCAATGGCTATGGTTATTCGGGCTGAGTTATTTCAGCCGGGTTTACAATTGGTTGATCCTCACTTTTTTAATCAAATGACCACAGTACACGGTTTAATCATGGTGTTTGGTGCAGTAATGCCTGCATTTACTGGATTGGCAAACTGGATGATTCCGTTAATGATTGGTGCGCCAGATATGGCATTACCGAGAATGAACAACTGGAGCTTCTGGATTTTACCATTTGCGTTTTTGATTTTGTTAGCGTCATTGTTTATGCCTGGTGGCGGTCCTGCATTTGGGTGGACCTTTTACGCTCCGCTTTCCACCACTTATAGTAACGACAACACAGCAATGTTTGTATTTGCGGTACATATAATGGGTATCAGTTCGATTATGGGTGCCATTAATGTGGTGGTCACCATAGTGAATATGCGTGCTCCGGGTATGACATGGATGAAACTGCCGTTATTTGTGTGGACATGGCTGATCACGGCTTTTTTACTTATTGCAGTAATGCCGGTACTTGCTGGTGCAGTTACTATGGTACTCACCGATAAATACTTTGCGACCAGCTTCTTTGACGCCGCTGGTGGTGGCGATCCGGTAATGTTCCAGCATATATTTTGGTTTTTTGGTCATCCTGAAGTTTATATTATGATTTTGCCTGCCTTTGGCATTATCTCTACGATTGTTCCTACTTTTTCACGTAAAAAACTATTTGGTTATGCCTCTATGGTGTACGCCACTTCCTCGATTGCCTTGTTGAGCTTTATTGTGTGGGCGCATCATATGTTTACCACAGGTATGCCCGTGGCGGGTGAGTTGTTTTTTATGTACGCGACTATGTTGATATCGGTACCTACCGGCGTAAAAGTATTTAACTGGGTAGCAACTATGTGGCGTGGCTCTATTAGCTTTGAAGTGCCCATGCTGTTTAGTATCGCATTTATTGTGCTGTTTACTTTAGGTGGCTTTTCGGGATTGATGTTGGCGATCACACCTGCTGATTTTCAATACCACGACACCTACTTTGTAGTTGCACACTTCCATTATGTGCTGGTGACGGGCGCGGTATTCTCTATTATGGCGGGGGCTTATTATTGGTTGCCAAAATGGACCGGAAATATGTTCAATATTACTTTGGCAAAATGGCATTTTTGGTTGTCCTTGGTAAGTGTAAATGTGCTGTTTTTCCCAATGCATTTTGTGGGGTTAGCCGGTATGCCACGTCGAATTCCAGATTATGCACTGCAGTTTGCTGACTTTAACGCCATTATTAGTATAGGTGGGTTTGCCTTTGGTTTATCGCAATTACTGTTCGTTGTTGTTGTGTATAAATGTGCAAAAGGGGGCGATAAAGTGCCTGCAAAAGTTTGGGATGGGGCAGAAGGGCTTGAATGGGACGTTGATTCACCTGCGCCATATCATACGTTCTCAACGCCGCCGGACATTAAATAATGACTCACTTGCCGTTATTAAAAAAGCTGGTGGTTATTTGCATTGCAATGTTTGCTTTTGCATTTGCCATGGTGCCTTTATATGACGTGTTTTGCGATATAACCGGGCTTAATGGTAAGCCCTCGTTAGAGCAAGCACAGCAAAGTACCTTGGTTAATGAGAATAGAGAAGTCAGCGTTAGTTTTACCACGCATGCCCAAAGTGGTGCTCCTTTTGAGGTTAAATCTAAAGAATATAGTGTAGATGTAAAACCAGGGGCTATGCGTGAGGTTATGTTTAGCGCTAAAAACAACAGTAATGAAGACAAAGTGATGCAAGCGATACCCTCGGTAGCGCCGGGTAAAGCGGCTAAGTATTTACACAAAATAGCGTGTTTTTGCTTTGACCAGCAACCTTTGAAGGCTGGCGAGGAGTTAGAGTTTAAATTACTTTTTTATGTTGATACTGAGTTACCTAGTGATGTGGAGGAGTTAACTCTGTCTTATACCGTATTTGATATTAGCGAGAAGTTAGTAGCCAGTAATAACTAGCTTATAAAACTAGTGAAAAACTAGGAGCAAATGAAATGAATCAAAAATATGAACATTATTACGTACCTGATCAAAGCCCATGGCCAATAGTTGGCGCGGTGGCGCTATTTTTTATTGCGGTAGGGGCAGCCTTAACAGTTATGGATATGGGTAAAGAGGGAGGCAGTGGTGTTTACTTACTGTATGTGGGTATTGCCGTATTGCTTTATATGCTGTTTAGCTGGTTTAAAAATGTGATTGAAGAGTCGCATCAAGGTTTATATTCTGCCCAAATGGATCGCTCATTTAGACAAGGTATGAGCTGGTTTATTTTTTCAGAAGTCATGTTTTTTATGGCCTTTTTTGGGGCCCTTTTTTATGCCCGCATGTTTTCTGTGCCTTGGCTTGGAGGCGCCGATAACAACGCCATGACTAACGAAGTGTTATGGCCTACTTTTGAGGCTGTGTGGCCATTGTTAAATACCCCTGGGGGCACCTCTACGCAAGCAATGGGCTGGCAAGGGTTACCACTGATAAATACCCTTATTTTATTAGCTTCGTCGGTAACTCTGCATTTTGCTCATGTAGCGATGGAAAATAACAAACGTACTCCACTTAAGGTGTTTTTAGGCGTAACTATTTTACTGGGAGTATGCTTTTTAGGGCTCCAAGTAGAAGAATATATTTATGCTTATAATGACCTTAATTTAACTCTTGATGCGGGAATTTACGGTAATACCTTCTTTTTGCTAACCGGTTTTCACGGTATGCATGTCACCTTAGGTACCATTATTTTATTAATCGTTTTCCTACGGATTTTAAAAGGCCACTTTACAAAAAATAAGCACTTCGCGTTTCAAGCTGCGGCGTGGTACTGGCATTTTGTTGATGTTGTTTGGCTATGTTTGTTTGTTTTTGTATATGTGCTGTAGTGGGCAAAGGTGATTGATTTGCCGCAATTAAACCGAGCTTTAGTGCGGCAATTACCATCACTAATACCACAACAGAAAATAACACTCGACGCCCTAAAAAATGAGACATGGGGCGTCCATTGGTTTTTCCCGACACCATAATAAATAAAGCACGAAATAAATTAAACAATATAAATAATAACAGTAGAACAATAATAATTTTAATAATCACTGGATTTACCCTTATGCAGTTAGTTGTATTTAACAAACAAAAGCTTAGCTCAATAATCACAGTTTGCCTGGTTGTTATTGTGGTATTAGTTTGTATGCGTTTAGGGTTTTGGCAATTACAGCGCGCAGATCAAAAGCAACAACAGCTTAATGCCATTGAAAATATTCAACAGCAAGGAGTTATGAGCTGGGCACAGTTGCAACAACTGCCAAAAGAGTGGAATAAAACCGGGGTATTAGTTTCGTTGAGTGGTTATTTTGATACCAATAATTATTGGCTGCTCGATAACCAAATTTATAATGGTCAGGTTGGTTACGACTTACTGACATTATTAAAATTACCTGATGAGTCGCGCTTTTTATTAGTTAACTTAGGTTGGGTAAAAGCTGGCCGCTCAAGAGAAATCCTACCAAACGTGACAATACCTAGTGGTAAATTTACGTTAACGGCACAAATTAAAGAAGATAATTTAAGTGGCTTTACCTTAGCTAATAGCAATACTCAGTCAGATTTAGCTAAACGAATTCAAATCATTGATCTGCAATCACTCAGTAGCCAATCTCAGCGAACTTTAGTGGATTTTATGGCCTATCGCCAAGGCGACGAAGATGAGATTGCTGCTCCCCATTATGAAGCTGTTGTGATGAGTCCAGAAAAACATTATGCCTACTCAGTACAGTGGTTTTTAATTGCGATTGCCTGTGTGGTAGTTGCTATTTTTGCAAGCAAGAAGAGGATAGATAATGAAAAATAAACCCCTGTTGCTCTTTGTTGTATGCTGCGCTATCCCTTTAGTGCTGGCTTACAGCGCGTTAAAACTTGATTGGCTACCTACAGCAATTACTAATCATGGTGAGTTTTTAGAACGTGAAATTAAGCTAGACAATTGGCAGCAGCATAATCCAAAACAATGGACTATTGCTTTAAATTATTCAGCACAATGCGAAGAGCCTTGCTTGGAGCAGCTCGCTGCTTTAGATAATTTATATGTTGCCCTTGGCAAAAATCAACACAAAGTAGATATGGCGATAATGGGGAGACCCAAAGCTGCGAAGCCGCATTGGCATATGATTGCTGAACAACAGCAATTAAAACCCGCGAGTTTATATTTAATCGACCATATGGGACTGATTGTGCTGGAATATCCATTTAATCCTCAACCACAAGAAAACCGTTTGATACAAAAGGGATTATTGAAAGATCTAAAAAAATTACTTAATTACTCTCGTTCAAGCTAAGTAGAGGCTGCTATGTATAAAAACTATAAAAATTTGGTATTAGCAACGAGTTTATTCGCATTAGTTGTGGTAGCTCTAGGCGCATATACGCGGTTAAGTGACGCAGGACTTGGTTGCCCCGATTGGCCTGGTTGTTATGGCTTTTTAACCGTACCAAAACATGAAGCTGAGATTGCGCATGCGATTCAAAGCTACCCCGATATGATATTTGAAACAGCAAAGGCATGGAAAGAAATGATTCATCGCTATTTTGCTGGCACGCTGGGGGTATTAATTTTAGTGTTGTTTATTTTGGCTTTTGTAAAGCGTCAGTATCCGACTACGCCTGTAAAATTACCGATGCTACTGCTTTTGCTTGTTATTTTTCAGGCCGCGCTAGGTATGTGGACGGTGACTATGAACCTGCAGCCGCTAATTGTGATGGGGCATTTACTCGGAGGGTTTAGCATTTTGGCGTTATTAACGTTGTTGTACTTAAGGCTGACCAGTCAGCCTATTACGGGTGGGGACGCAGGTGCAAAACCTCACTTTAAACTAAGCTTGGTGGCGCTCACGGTACTTATTTTACAAATCGCTCTAGGTGGCTGGTTAGCGGCTAATTATGCCGCGCCACATTGTAATGGTTTGCCGCTATGTAGCTATGCTCAGCCGTTTTCGCTCAGTAGTGTTTTTCAGTTACCGTTAGAGCACAGTAATTATGAGTTTGGCGTGTTATCACAACAAGCGCGTATGTCTATTCATTTACTGCATCGTATGTGGGCATTGGTCACTTGTATTGTGTTGGCACTCGTTATGTGGCGAATATACAGCCATGCCTATTCACAAAAAATCAAAAGCTGCGCAGTGAGTGTGTTGGTAGCGTTATTTTGCCAGATAGCGTTGGGGTTAGCTGTAGTATATTTTCACTTTCCGATCAGTGTTGCGCTGGCGCATAACTTAATGGCTGCCATACTGTTATTAACTATGGTTAGGTTATGTTATTACCTAAAAGTCCGTACCTAAAGGGGAATCGTTATGGCACTTACAATTAACAAAAAAGCAATGCAGCCCGTTTATAGCCCATCGTTATTGACTAAAAGTTATCATTTAATCCAAGATTATTTAGCAATCAGTAAATTTAAAGTGGTGGCTATGTTGGTGTTAACGGCATGGGTGGGCTTGGCTCTCGCCCCTGACGTTGGTAGAGACATTGGGGTTCAGTTCATAAGTTTATTAGGGATTGGTTTACTCTCTGCGGCAGCTGCCGTTATCAATCATGTGGTTGATAGTGAAATTGATAGTAAAATGGCACGTACACGCCACCGCCCAGTCGCCAAAGGACGCTTAAGTAAATTACACGCATTGAGTTTTGCTGCTGTTATTGGCGTGGCAGGGTTTATTATGTTGATGTTGTGGGCAAATACACTCACTGCCATACTTACTTTATTTGCACTTGTAGGTTACGCATTTATTTATACGTCGTTTTTAAAACGCGCCACGCCACAAAATATAGTGATTGGTGGTTTGGCTGGCGCCATGCCTCCTTTACTTGGTTGGGTGTCTGAAACCAATCAAATGGCAGCCGCTCCTTGGTTGTTGGTTATGATTATATTCACATGGACTCCTCCGCACTTCTGGGCGTTAGCCATCGCGCGCAAAAGTGATTACGAACGCGCTAAAATCCCTATGTTACCTGTGACCCATGGAATCGAATTTTGTAAAACCTGTGTGCTCGCATACTCAGTGCTATTAGCCATTGTGTGCGTATTACCTTACTTGATAGGTATGTCGGGGCTTATTTATTTAAGCGGAGCATGTATTCTTAATATAATTTTTATATACAAAGCAATTAACTTAAAATTTGCCGCTAAAGAAGACACCGCAATGGATTTATTTCGTTTTTCGATTGTTCATTTAATGATACTCTTTGTTATCTTATTTATAGATAAATGGCTAGTTATATGAAGCAGTTATGGTGTGGGTTAATTGTTTTTTCGGTGCTTTTTTTATCGGCATGTGGTGATAAAAAAAGTTTACAGGATCTTGATGCATTAGTGTACGAAACAGCAAAACCGTTATCTGATTTTTCGTTGAATGATCAACAGGGGGAGTTAGTAACCAAACAGCAGTTTTTGGGTCAATGGAACTTAGTTTTTCTAGGCTACACAAGCTGCCCTGATATTTGTCCAATGACGCTTGCTAAGCTCAACAATGTCTATAAAAACTTACAAGCTAATTATCCCCTGCAGGTGTGGTTTATATCTGTTGATCCTAAACGAGATATTGCTCAAAGGCGTAAAGAGTACATAGATTATTTTAACCCTGACTTTTTAGCTGTATCTGGGGAGCATAAAGACCTATTTCCATTTGTACGTGAGTTGGGATTAATTTATGCAATTAGTGATAGTGATGAATCTGACTACGCGGTGGATCATAGTGCATCGGTTGCACTTGTTGATGGCAGTGGCGCACTAAGAGCTATTTTTAAGCCTGAATTTAAACAAGGAGATGTGCCTTTGGTTAATACTACAAAATTAACGGCAGAATTTATTGAAATTGCAGATTTTTACAAAAACTAGCTTTTAATGACTTAACGATTTTAGAGGGGCTTTGTGCCCCTTTTTACGTTTTTTAACAGCTAATTTTAATTAATTAGTTATTTTTTAGTCGTTTTTATGGCGTTTTCATTATCTCGGTCTAAGCTTTTGGTATGGATCGAGTTGATAAGGAAAAGCTTAAAAATGCTTAAACTACCAAATGAACTTTCAATTGTTCAAGTTGACGTTTTACATCAAGATTTATTAAGCGAACTTAATAACAGCCGAGATATTTGTCTGGATATTAGCGATGTTATGTCTGCTGATACCGCCTCGGTTCAACTTCTTTGTGCCCTACAAAAACACCTTCTTACTATTAATCAAAAAATTGCCTGGGTTGGCAGCAGTGACGCATTAAAAAATGTCATTGAACAACTCGGTTTAAGTGAATATTTAGCTTCAGAAAGTACTAACTAGAGGTTTATATGAAAAGAATTTTAGCTGTCGATGATTCTGCATCAATGCGCCAAATGGTGAGCTTTACGTTAAAAACAGCAGGGTTTGATGTTACCGAAGCCAAAGATGGCAGCGAGGCATTAGCCATTGCCAAGCAACAAGGTTTTGATGCAGTTATTTCTGATGTAAACATGCCAATTATGGATGGGATCACGCTTATTAGAGAGCTAAGAGGGCTACCAGATTACAAGTTTACACCGCTGCTTATGTTAACTACAGAGTCGGGGATGGATAAAAAAGTAGAAGGTAAAGCTGCAGGGGCAACAGGATGGATTGTAAAACCTTTTAATCCAGATCAGCTATTAGCCGTGCTAAAAAAAGTAATCCGTTAACTTAGGAGTGCACTGTGAGTATTGATTTAAGCCAGTTTTTTGAAGTGTTCTTTGAAGAGAGTTTTGAAGGCCTCGATATAATGGAGACTGAATTACTCAACTTAGTGCCAGGCGAAGAAGACTTAGAAACCATTAATACTATATTTAGAGCTGCTCATTCAATAAAAGGGGGCAGTGCTACTTTTGGGTTCAACTCAATTGCAAATTTTACCCATGTATTAGAAACATTACTGGATCAAATTCGTGAAGGTGAGCGCAATATAACTAGCGAGCACATTAATTTATTACTTAAATCAGTGGATTGCTTAAGGGCTTTGCTAAGTTCGCTAAAGGTACAGGAAGAACCAGATTTAGCCCAAGCAGATACTTTACGAGAGCAGTTCGAGAAATTACTAGGTATGCCAGCTGGTGAAGAACAAGGTGAAGAAACACATCATGAACAGGTTATAGTTAATACTTACCAGATTGATTTTAAGCCACATTTTCATCTATTTAAAACCGGTAATGAACCTTTGTTTATGATCAGCGAATTAGCCGAGCTTGGTGAGTTAGAAGTACAGGTATTCACCGATGCCATACCTGATATTAAAGAATTATCCAGCGATGAGTGCTTTTTATATTGGCGGTTTTTCTTAAACACTGAGCGAGATGAGCAAGCCATTAAAGAGATTTTTGAATGGGTTGAAGATGATGCAGATATTAAAATTGAGCTATGCGGTGGCTTATTTAATGATGCTAAAGCCGGATCAGAAGAAGTAATTAACGAATCGGCTGTTATGGAGGAAGCTCCCAAAATTGCTGAGCAACCCAAAGCAAATAAAGCAAAGGCAGTTGCCAATGCGCCCAGCGCAAAAGCTGCACCAGAATCAACCTCTATTCGAGTTGGTATCGATAAGGTTGACTCATTAATTAATATGGTGGGCGAGTTGGTTATTACCCAAGCAATGTTAAATCAGCTTAGCGAACAGGAAATGACAGCTACTGCAGTAACCTCGCTTCAAGAGGGATTAGCACAACTAGCGCATAATACTCGAGACTTACAAGAAAACGTGATGCGTATTCGTATGCTGCCAATTAATTTTGTGTTTAGTCGCTTTCCACGTTTGGTGCGTGATATTGCTCAAAAGCTCAATAAAGAGGTGGAGCTAAAGCTGATCGGAGAGCAAACCGAGTTAGATAAAACTGTGATGGAAAAAATATCTGATCCTATGGTGCATTTAGTAAGAAACTCACTGGATCATGGTATTGAAACTGTTGAAAAGCGTATTGCAGCAGGTAAAGATCCTGTGGGTAAGGTTACATTAAATGCTTTTCATCAGGGAGGAAATATCGTCATTGAAATTATGGACGATGGCCAAGGCCTTAACACCCAAAAGATTAAAGAAAAAGCGATTGCCAACGAACTTATTGCTAGCGATAGCGAGTTAACAGATGATGAAATCAACGAACTTATATTCATGCCAGGGTTTTCTACTGCTGATGAAGTAAGTGACTTATCTGGCCGGGGTGTGGGTATGGACGTGGTGAAACGCAATATCCAATCATTAAATGGCTCGGTAGAAGTGACATCCGCTGCTGGAATTGGTTCTACCTTTACTATTCGGCTGCCGCTTACTTTGGCTATTTTAGATGGGCAATTGGTTAAAGTAGCCAAGCATACTTACATTATTCCACTGATCTCGATTGTAGAATCGCTGCAAATTGATATTGCAAAAGTAAGCCGTGTTGGGAAAGACCTAGATGTCCTCAGATTACGTGATGAATACATTCCTATTCTGCGTTTATACGAGATTTTTAACCATCAAGATGCGATTGAATCATTAGATAAGACCTTATTGGTTGTGGTGGAAAACGATAATCAAAAAGTAGGGGTGCTCGTTGACGATTTACTTTCACAACAACAGGTGGTTATAAAAAGCTTGGAGGCTAATTACCACAAAGTGGACGGAGTTTCTGGGGCAACTATTTTAGGTGATGGTCGCGTTTCGTTAATTTTAGATATTAGCGGTTTGATTAAGCTTTCAGGGTTAAAAAAGCCTGGCAGCCAAGCATTGAGTATTGAACCATCAGCTACTCTGGAGGATTCATGTTCTCTGAATCAATAGCATTAAATAGCAATATTGAGCTGCAGCGCAAAGAAGGGATTAAGCAGTTTCTTACCTTTATTATGGCTGAAGAAGAATACGGAGTAGATATATTAACGGTGCAAGAAATCCGCAGCTGGGAAGACATAACCGCACTGCCAAATGCCCCAGATTATGTAAAAGGCGTTATTAATTTACGCGGCACTATAGTGCCCATTATTGATTTACGCTTAAGGTTTGGCTTACCCACTATCGCCTATGGGCCATTAACAGTAGTGATTATTGTAAAAGTAGAGTTTGAGCAAGAAAGTAAAGTAATGGGTATTACGGTAGATGCAGTGGCTGATGTTTATAGCATTGCAGAGCAAGATGCTAAAGCTGTGCCGAGTTTAACCCAAACTAATGAGAGTGAATATGTAGCAGGGTTAGTCAATGTAGGCGAAAAAATGGTCGCCCTAATTGATTTGCCAGCAACCATGGATATTTAGCGGTAACAGTAACTAAATAAAGTAAATAACTTAAAGGTGGTGATAAGCATGGGATGGTTTAGTAATTCAAAACAGTCTAAATCAAGCAATGATTTGATCATAAATGCATTGCATAAATCATTAGCAATAATTGAATTTGAGCCTAATGGAAGAATAATTACTGCCAATGTTAATTTTCTTCGTGTAATGGATTACTCACTTGCTGAGGTTCAAGGTCAGCACCACTCTTTATTTGTTAGTCCTAGCGAAGCGAAAAGCGATGAGTACCATCAGTTTTGGCAGCGATTGAGCGCGGGTGAATTTATTTCAGATGAATTTAAGCGGTTTGGAAAAAATGGTAAAGAAGTATGGATACAAGCCACGTATAACCCTGTTATAGACTCTCAGGGGCAAGTAATTAAAGTGATTAAGTTTGCTACTGAGATCACTTTGCAAAAATTAAAGGCAGCCGAAGCGGCCGGACAAGTTGCAGCAATAAATAAGTCGCAAGCGGTAATCGAGTTTGACTTAGATGGCACAGTGATTAATGCCAACAAGAACTTTTTAGCCACGTTTGGCTACCAACTTGATGAAATACAGGGTAAGCACCATCGTTTATTTGTTGCACCTGAGTATGCAAATAGTGCGGATTATCAAACTTTTTGGGCCAAACTGGGTAGAGGTGAATACGACCGAGGTGAGTATTTACGATTTGATAAACAAGGCCGTGAAATTTGGATTAATGCTTCTTACAATCCCATTTATGATATGGACGGAAAATTAATAAAAATCATAAAATACGCAACGGACATTAGCGAACAAAAAGAACTAGAAAAAACCTCTAAAAAAACTGCCGACTTAGCCAGCGCCCTAAAAGTATGCCAAGCGAATGTGATGATTGCTGATAATGACTTAAACATTATTTTTGTCAACGAACAAGTTAAGCAAATGCTAAAAGCACGCGAAAGAGATTTGCAATCGGTATTACCTAACTTTGCTGTAAGTGACTTAATCGGCACATGTGTTGATGATTTTCATCAACATCCAGCGCATCAGCGCGAGCTATTAAAAAAATTAGATGCGCCCCATAAAGCGACACTTAAATTAGCTGGTCTTATTTTTGATTTAATTGCTTCGCCATGGTTTAACGAAGAAGGAGAGCGCTTGGGAACAATTGTTGAGTGGCAAGATATTACTGATGAAGTATTTAAGGCCGATGCAGAGCGTGCCAGAGCACAGGAGAACTTACGTGTTCGCCGAGCGTTAGACACTGTAGCAACAAACACTATGATTGCAGATGCATCGAATGTGATTGTTTATATGAATGACGCGGTGAAAAATATGATGAGCAATGCTCAAAATGATATACGCATTGATTTACCTAACTTTGATAGCAAAAATCTACTGAATCAAAATATTGATATATTTCATAAAAATCCAGCCCATCAGCAAAATATGTTGGCTAAGTTAACGGATACCTACAACACTGAAATTAAAGTGGGAGGCAGAACCTTTGGCTTAGTTGCTAACCCAATTATTACGCCAGACGATGAGCGAATTGGAACTGTAGTTGAATGGGAAGACAGAACAGCAGAAGTAGCCATAGAAAAAGAGGTTGCTCAGCTGGTCAGTGCCGCAAGTAAAGGAGAGTTAAATAGCCGTGTGGTTGAGCAAGGAAAGGATGGCTTTTTCCTACGTTTAGCTCAAGGTCTTAATAGTTTAGTTAAAGTGGTTGACGAAGCGGTAACTGATACTGGCAATATGCTTGATGCCATGGCTACTGGTGATTTATCTAAACGGATCGAAAAACAGTATCACGGCTCGTTTGAAAAACTGAAAACAGATGCAAATGCGACAGCAGATAAGCTAACTGAGGTTATTAATCGAATTAACACATCAGCCACTTTGGTGGCCAGTGGAGCAGAAGAGATTTCACAAGGTAATGCTGATCTAAGTCAGCGCACAGAGGAGCAGGCATCATCATTGGAGGAGACGGCTTCTAGTATGGAAGAGATGACCAGTACGGTTCGTCAAAATGCTGATAATGCCAAGGTGGCTAATGACTTAGCTGAAGAAACCTGTGATAAAGCAGTTCAAGGTGGCGAGGTTGTGAATAAGGCCGTAACCAGTATGTCTGCAATTAATGAATCGAGTAAAAAAATTGCTGACATCATAGGTGTAATAGACGAAATAGCATTCCAAACAAACCTACTAGCTCTCAATGCTGCTGTAGAAGCTGCAAGAGCAGGTGAGCAAGGCCGAGGTTTTGCGGTTGTTGCGGGTGAAGTGCGTAACTTAGCTCAGCGCTCAGCTGGTGCAGCTAAAGAAATTAAAGAGTTAATTAGAGATAGTGTTGGCAAAGTTGCTGATGGTAGCGCTCTTGTAAATGAATCAGGTGTGACGTTACAGGAGATTGTGGTGTCGGTGAAACGTGTGACACAAATGATAGCTGATATAACTCAGGCCTCTGAAGAGCAAAGTGCAGGGATTGAGCAAGTAAATAAAGCTGTATCGCAAATGGATGAAATGACTCAGCAAAATGCGGCATTGGTTGAAGAGGCATCGGCTGCAGGTGAATCTATGGCAGAGCAGGCAAATGAAATGCGCCGTTTACTGCACTTCTTTTCACTAGGGCAGCAAGATATGGCGGTGGTATCGCCCACCATTCGCACCCCTGAAATAACGCATAAGCAAGAAAATAGCTTTGTTAATAACAAAAGCAAAGGTGAAAACTTTGTAGACTCAGCTGAAGAGTGGGAGGAGTTTTAACCCTATTTTAGATGGTTCAAACAATGAGGTTAGTTTGAATCTATCTTTATATTTATTTGAGAGTGCATAATGAAAGAGTTTTTATTAACGGATAGCGATTTTAAGGAAGTGGCTCATTTAGTGTATAACGCTTGTGGTATTGTGCTTGGAGAGCATAAGCGTGAAATGGTTTACTCACGATTAGCAAGGCGAATTCGTGAGCGTAAATTAACAAACTTTTCTAGTTACCTAGATTACTTAAAAAATCATAAGGATCAGGAGTTTGATGCATTTATTAATGCCATTACTACCAATCTAACCTCTTTTTTTCGTGAAATTCATCACTTTGAGTTTATAAAAGAGCAGTTTATACCAACGCTGTTAAAAACAAATAAACAGACTAAGCGTGTTCGCATTTGGTCTGCTGGCTGCTCTACCGGTGAAGAGCCCTACAGTTTAGCTATGACGTTACAAGGGGCTTTTCCAAGTGATTGGGATGTGAAAATTTTAGCAACTGATCTTGATTCTAATGTATTAGCTAAAGCTCAGAGCGGTATTTATACTGCGGCAAATGTGAATGGATTGGATGATGCACTGCTCAAGCGCTGGTTTTTAACTAGCAAAGACGGTCAAAGTTATAAAGTGAAACCCAAGCTACAGCAATGTATTTCATTTAAGCGTTTAAACTTACTCCAAGATTGGCCTATGAAGGGTCCATTTGATTTGATCTTGTGCAGAAATGTAGTGATTTACTTTGATAAAGAGACAAAGGATCAGCTTTTTAACCGTTATGCCGATATTTTAAATAACCAAGGTTATTTATTTTTAGGGCATTCAGAAACCATGGGAAAAGAGCATGTCTTATTTAAAAACTTAGGGAAAACCATGTATCAAAAAGTAGCCCATGCAAACACAATTTAAGCCAGTATTAGCGGGATTTGAGCATATTAAACGTTATTGGGATGCCACGCGAGATCAAGTGGTCGCTAAGGTATTGCCAGGTGAATTTTATGTTTCTAAAAACGATGAGCTGATCACTACCGTGCTCGGATCGTGCATTGCTGCTTGTGTTTACGACGATAAGCTAGGCATAGGCGGGATCAATCACTTTATGCTACCTATTCAAAAAGGTGAACGAATTGACCAAGCGCATAGTTTAAATTGTCGTTATGGTAACTGGGCTATGGAATATTTAATTAATGAAGTGCTTAAAAATGGCGCTTCTCGGGCAAACTTAAAAGTAAAACTGTTTGGGGGAGGCAAAATAATTAGCGCAATGACAGATATTGGTATTGGCAATATCAGTTTTGCCAATGCATATATAGCAGAAGAAGCGCTAAACTTAGTGGCGCATGATATGGGCGGACCTTGGCCGCGCAAAATATTTTTTAATCCTCATAATGGAAAAGTACAGGTTAAAAAGCTAAGAAATTTACATAATAACACTATTGAAAAACGTGAAGTGCGTTACTTACATAATCTTGAACAGCAAACTAAAGCCACGGATATAGAACTGTTTTAAGGATGGCTATGATTAGAGTATTAATAATTGATGACTCGGCACTGATCAGGCAATTACTGACAGAGATACTGCAACAGGCAAAAGACATTGTGGTAGTGGGCTGTGCACAAGACCCATACGAAGCCAGAGAGATGATCAAAAAGCATAATCCGGATGTACTAACACTGGATGTTGAAATGCCAAAAATGGACGGCATTAGCTTTTTAAAAAACTTAATGCGCTTAAGGCCTATGCCCGTAGTAATGATTTCCACTCTTACTCAAAAAGGCTCACCTATCACCCTTGAAGCGCTTGAACTGGGGGCGGTTGATTTTATTGCAAAGCCAGTAGTTAATGTTAAACAACAAATGAGCCAATATGCTGATATTGTTCAGCAAAAAGTAAGAGTAGCGGCCAGTGCGCGGGTTCGAGGCCACAAAAAAAATAGTACTGTAGCAGAGCCTATCCCCACTAATGCCGAATTTTTAGTAAATAAAGTGATAGCGATTGGTGCGTCAACAGGGGGAACCGAGGCGATAAAAGAAGTGCTTATACGTATGCCCAAAAATTGCCCTCCAATTGTAATTACTCAGCATATTCCTCCCGTATTCAGCACCTCATTTGCAGAGCGGATGCAGCGTACTTGTACTATTAACGTAAAAGAAGCCCAGCAAGGTGATAAATTGCTAGCAGGTTGCGCTTATATAGCCCCAGGTGGGCTTCATTTACGAATTAATAAACAAGGTAGTGCTTTGTATTGTCAGCTTGATGATGGAGAAGCTGTTAATAGACATAAACCCGCGGTGGATGTTTTATTTGACTCATTACTGGAAATTGGTGCAAAACATATTGTTGCCACACTATTAACCGGTATGGGAAGTGATGGTGCAAAGGGATTACTCGCATTAAAGCAACAAGGAGCATACACGCTTGCGCAAGATGAGTTTTCGTCAGTGGTATGGGGTATGCCTAAAGCTGCTATTGATATGGGGGCAGCAAATGAAGTGGTACCGCTGGAGAAAATGACCCAGCGGTTATTAAATCAAGTTATAAAAAAGTAAAGCTTAGTTGATCACCCAAGGCTGCGAAAACCAATAATAACTGCCAGCTTGTTTTATTGACGGAGCGGTACAATTAAAGCGTGAGCGGCCTTTATTAAGCTGCTTTGGCGATGTTACCTCAACTGTATTATCGTCTAACCAATCTAAATTAGCTTGACCAACGCTTGATACATAACAGGCAAATTGACTCTTATGAAAGTCGTCTGTCTTAAGTTTTATAGTGAGTGATGGTGGATTTTGTGAAGTTACACTATCTTCATAGGTTAGCTTATTAATAGTAAAGGCAGTCGAATTTATCTTGGTAATTAACGTCTCTAGCTTGCTATAAAAACCAGAGGCAGGGAAGCGCGGTAAGCGGCTAAAGTCAGAGTGTTGATTAACGGCTCCTGAGTGTTGGCCAATACCAATAAAGCCTAGTTCTGTAACGAGAGCTTGTAGTTGGTTGTTAAACTCTCCGTATGGGTAGGCAAGATATTTATAATCGTGACCTATTTCCTCTTTGATGCGCTGTTGAGAACTAATAATGTCTTTTTTAGTGCGTTCGCGCCATTGGCTAGGCGTTTCATTCTTGCGCTTTTTATGTAGGTAGTTATGCTCGGCACTATGATTAGCAATAAGCGCTCCTTTTTTAGCAAGTTCTCTGAGCTTATCCCACCCCATAACGTAACCCGCCTGTTCATCAATGAGTTTTGGGTTTATAAAAATAGTGTACGGATAGCCAAACTTCTCTAGGATAGGGGCAGCTTGGTCGTAATTATTGTTGTAACCATCATCAAAGGTAATCGCGATTGTTTTGTGCTCTAAAGCCTTACCTTGTTGTAATGTACTAATCAGCTCATTTAATGGAATAACGTTAAAGTTATGCTCTTTTAAATAATTTAAGTGTTTAGTAAAAGTATTGGCACTCACGCTGGTGACAGCGGGAAGGGTTTCACTGACGTGATGATACTGTAGAATAACAGCTGCTTGCGCGCGCAAAGAACCACAAATCAGGAATAATAGTACTAAATGAAACAATTTCTTATACATAATAAAGCACACCATAAAAGCTTGTTGTTGTTAGCCGGTCCGATGATATTATCAAATATTACCGTCCCGTTGTTAGGAATTGTTGATACGGCTGTGATTGGTCATTTGGGGAGCGCGCATTATTTAGCCGGTATTGCTTTGGGTTCAACTGTGATCTCTATTTTATTTTGGCTCGCTGGATTTTTAAGAATGAGTACCACTGGGCTGGTGGCGCAGGCTTATGGTCAAAATGATTTAACTCAGCTGGCAGCCTTACTCAAACGCAGTTTGTTATTGGCCAGTAGCGTAGCTTTAATTCTGATTTTATTATCCCCCCTTATAAAACACGCTATTGCCTATTTATCTGCTGCCAATAGTGATGTGCTCAATGAAGCCTATCGCTATTTTAGTATTCGTATTTTTAGCGCCCCTGCAGCGCTATGTAATTTAGTTTTACTAGGCTGGATGTTGGGCGTGCATTATGGACGAGGGCCATTTTATTTACTGTTAGTCACTAACATTACTAATATTGTGCTCGATATTTATTTTGTAGTGTACCTTGATTGGGCGGTTGCCGGGGCTGCGTGGGCATCACTTATTGCTGACTATATCGCGCTTGTATTTGCTTTATTGTTGGTGGTTCAACTTGCTAAAAAGCATGGTATAAGTTTGGCTGTAGCAAATTGGTTAAGTGTGGAGAAAATGGCAGCATTACTGAGCTTAAACCGCGATATTTTTATTCGCTCTTTAGTACTGCAGTTATGCTTTAGCTTTATGACCTTTTATGCGGCCCGCTTAGGTGAAACCACATTGGCTGCTAATGCCGTTCTACTCAACTTTTTAATGTTAGTTAGCTTTGCACTTGATGGAATTGCTTATGCAAGTGAGGCCAAAGTGGGTCAAGCTAAAGGTCAACAAAGTGTTGAAAAGATAAGGCTATGGGTAAAAATCAGTGTATTTTGGGGCATGTTATTTGGCATTTTATATAGTGTGTTTTTTATAGTATTTGGCAGTAGTATTATTAAGCTATTAACTAATGTACCAGAGGTTATTGACGAGGCCATTCACTACTTACCTTGGGTAATTGCATTGCCTATTTTAGCTATGAGCTGCTTTTTGTTTGATGGTATTTTTGTTGGCCTGACCCGCGCTAAAGCGATGCGAAATAGTATGTTGCTTTCAGCTGTTGTAGGCTTTTTTGGGGTGTTTTGGCTATTTCAGGACTGGAAAAATAATGGGTTATGGTTAGCTATGAGTTGTTTTATGCTTATGCGAGGCGTTACGCTTATCGTTAAATATCAACAATTAAAAGCTAACAATCAATTACTTAAATAAGTGAACTGATATAAACAGTTATTTCCACAGGTCGGGGTCGTTATTTTTTGAAGGGATGTTTTTTAATACTTGAGAAAAGCGGTTAGCAAAAATACCCGCATAGCCCCAAAAAGCAAAAAATAAAGCGGGGGCTAAAATAACCAAGCCGATAACTTGCAAACTGTAATGGCTGTAATAGCCCACAGCGATAAATATCACGGCTAGCACAAACAGTGCTAGCCCGCGAAAAAAGCGCTTTAAACTCAACTTAGGGTCACTCCCTAAGCGGTAAATAAGTGGCTTTAGCATAATAGATTAATGCTTAGTAGTAAGAATGCTCGCCTGCTTCATGATCGGTAATGTCAGACACACCGGTGATCTCATCAAATTTAGCAATCATTTCTTTTTCAATGCCTTCTTTTAGTGTGACATCGATCATAGAACACCCATTACAACCACCACCAAACTGAAGTACAGCAACACCAGCTGCAGTGATCTCTACCAAGCTAACTTGGCCGCCATGGTTGGCAAGTTGTGGGTTTACTTCAGTTTCTAGCATGTGTTGCACACGCTCATTCAAGCTAGCATCTTCACCTAGTTTACGTGCTTTAGCATTAGGTGCTTTAAGGGTTAGCTGCGTGCCCATTTTGTCGGTAACAAAATCAATTTCAGCTTCGGCTAAGAAAGGCGCGCTTTCAGCATCAACAACTGCATCAAAGCCGTTAAAATTTAGGCGAATATCGCTCTCTTCTACCGCGTCTTCTGGACAATAAGAAACACCACATTCAGCTTGTGATGTACCAGGGTTAACAACAAACACACGAATATTCGTTTGTTGAGATTGATCTGCTAATAGCTTAGCAAAATGCGCTTGCGCTGTTTCGGAAATAGAAATCATAATACCGTCTATACTTGACTAAATTACTCGGATACTGCATATCATACTCCGCTCATCGTGTTGCGGCTAGTGTTGAGCGTAAAAATTTGGCATCTATTTTAAGCAATGGTAGCGTGCAATTAACAAACATTTTTAGAGTGATTTATATGCGCTTCATATTAACAATAGTGATGGTGCTGACCAGTTTTTCAAGTATGGCAAAGCCCCTGTCTTATTATTTTGAGCAACAGGTTGAATTCGATTCTACCATACCAACACCACAAGAGGTGCTGGGTTATCAAGTGGGTGAGTGGCATGTGAGACATGACCAACTTGTTCGCTACATGGAAATTTTAGCTCAAAAAAGCGATCGAATTAATTTTGAAGTAATAGGCCGTACTCATGAGCAGCGCCCGTTAGTTATGCTAACGATTACTGCAGCTAACAAATTAAAAAATATAGAAAAAACTCGCCAAGCGCACTTAGCTCGCCTAAATAATTCAAACAATAAAACAGCGGAGCAGCCAAGTGTTGTATGGATGGGTTACAGTGTTCATGGGAACGAATCATCAGGTAGTAATGCAGCTTTACTAGTCGCTTATTATCTAGCGGCAGCGCAAGGGAATGAAATAAATGAGCTACTTAACAACACGGTTATTTTACTCGACCCGTCGCTTAACCCAGACGGCTTAGCACGTTTTGCAAATTGGGCTAATAGTAATCGTGGAATGAACTTATCGTCAGATCCGCAAACCCGAGAGCATGTAGAGAGCTGGCCAAGCAGCCGAACAAACCATTATTGGTTTGATTTAAACCGTGATTGGTTGCTGTTACAGCACCCAGAGTCGCGCGCAAGGATTGCTAAGTTTCATCATTGGAAACCTAATATTTTAACTGACTTTCATGAAATGGGGCCAAATAGTAGCTACTTTTTTCAACCGGGTATCCCAAGTCGTAAACACCCAATTACCCCTGAAGAAAATGTAAGTCTAACTAAAGCGATTGCAAATTATCACGCTAAAACATTAGATGAAAACAACGCGTTATACTTCACCGAAGAAAGCTTTGATGACTTTTATTATGGTAAAGGCTCTACCTACCCCGATGTAAATGGTGGTGTGGGTATTTTATTTGAACAAGCAAGTTCTCGTGGCCATATTCAAGAAACGATCAATGGCCCGCTAACTTTTGCGTTTACGATTAAAAACCAACTGTTAACGAGCTTATCAACGTTTAAAGCGGCGATTGATAACCGCCAAGCTTTGCTAGAGTACCAAGCTAACTTTTATAACAAAGCAGTTGAGCTTGCCAAAGATGAAGACTATCAAGGCTATATTGTTCAAGCAGATGAAGATCATACCCGTACTAACGATTTTTTAAGCATACTTAAACAACATCAAATTAATGCCTACCCAGTGAAAGAAGGGCTAAAAGCTGAAGGTAAAAACTTTACCGCTAATAGTTATTTTGTGCCGCTTGCGCAACCACAATATCGATTAGTTAAAGCTATTTTTAGTGAGCAACAAAACTTTGCCGATAACACCTTTTACGATGTGTCGGGTTGGACATTAGCGCATGCGTTTAATTTATCATTTGCTAAAGTAAACAGCCGCTGGGGATTAGAGGTAGAAAAAACAGCTTGGCAAAAACCAAAGCAGCCAGAGTTAGCGTCACTGACTAAAAATTACGCCTATGGATTTGCATGGAATGACATGCAAGCCCCAAAAATGCTCAATAGTCTGTTACAGCAAGGCATTAAAGCTCGTGTTGCATTAAAACCATTAACAGCAGTATCAACCAATGCAGAAGTAAACTTTGACGCAGGTAGTATTATTATTCCAGCAGGACTTCAAACTGACACCAACTGGGTGACAAAGTTAAACCAAGCACAAAGCCAGTTTGGGATTGAAGTTAAACCAATTACTACCGGTTTAACTAGTAAAGGTGCTGATTTAGGGTCTCGCTCTATGGCTGTGGTTTCTGCACCTAAGGTGTTATTGGTTGGTGGTAAAGGCGTGAGCCAATATGAAGCGGGTGAAGTGTGGTACTACCTAGACCGTTTTGTGGGTGTAGCGCCAACCATTGTTGAAATGGAGCGTTTAGCGTCTTTAGAGCTCAGTAATTACAGCCATATTGTGTTGCCACATGGTAATTATTCTACTTTATCTGATTCCGATAAAGTTGCTATAAAAAGCTGGGTAAGAAAAGGTGGTGTTATTTGGGGGCACAAAGGCGGAGCTAAGTTTTTAGCCGATCAACAGCTATTAAAAGCAAGCTACTTATCACGTAGAGATGTGGCTAGTGCATTTGATACTCAAGGTTTAAAATATGCAGACAAAGGCCACTTAGCGGGTCGCCAGCGTATTGCCGGTGCGATATTTAATACAAAGGTAGATACAACTCACCCTCTGACATTTTCATTTAAGCGTGACACACTACCTGTATTTAAAAATAGCACCTGGCTATTGGAAGCCTCGCAAGCACCGTTTGTAAATATACTTACCTACACACAGCAGCCGCTCCTTGCTGGTTTTACCGATGCAGTAAATGTAGAGCAAGTGGCCGGTGGAGCTGCGTTAATGGCGCATTCTTATGGGCGAGGTAGTGTTATTGCGATGACTGACAACCCTGTATTTAGAGGGTACTGGTATGGCACCAGCCGATTGTTAAGTAATGCTTTATTTTTCGGCCACACCTTTCGCGTGAGTGGAAACTAACACGCCCTAAAGTGGCGTTAAGCACGTGGTAAATGCCCATACGTGTTTAGCGCCCGCTTCTTTTAACGATAATGTAGCCGCATTAAGAGTTGCTCCTGTAGTCATAATATCATCGATAATTACTACCGTTTTTCCCTCTAGATTAATTTTGCATGAAAAAGCCTGTTGTAAATTTTTAACTCTTTTAGCTTTGCTTAATTGTGATTGTGCCGAGGTGTGTTTATGGCGAAGCAACGCATTATTTAATACTTTATTTGACCCTAAACAGGGCTGCCATACTTGGGTGACTTGATTAAACCCACGCGTTAAAAAGCGCGCTTTATGTAAAGGTAAAATTATAAATGCATCAACAGCGGCAGGGTGTTTAGTCATAAAAACCCTAAGTTGTTTTTTTATGACTTGCTGTAGTGCTTTTTTATAATGGATTTGATTATTAAATTTAAGCTGCTTTAACCATAAATCAAAAGGGGGCTGGTAAAAAGCACAGGCAAACAGCTTTTCAAAGTTGCAGTTAGGAAACATTTCTACAATATCAGGGCGGTAAAATAAATTGTCATGCTCGGCCAAATCTAGCAATGGCAAGTCATCTAAACAAAATTGACACAGTCCCATTGAGCTATGAATCTGACTTTGACATAACACACAGTAAGAGGGGAATAGCCAATCACTTAGGCTGAGTTTCATTCGCTGATGATCCTCATTACAAACTCCTTTTAAAGCGCTATCATAGAACTCAAGTTTGGTTAAGGTTAGGCAAATATGCAAAATGAATGTGTGTTGTTACATGGTTGGGGAATGAGCCAAGGTGTGTGGCAGTTAATAAAACCAGAATTAGAGTTTTTATATTCAGGTAAAGTGCGCTGTTTGGATTTACCCGGTTATGGTGATAATAACGCCTCTTTAAGCCCATATACATTACACGATGCTGCAAAGCAGGTGAGTGAGCAGTTAAAGCCACAATCGGTGCTAATGGGATGGTCTTTAGGTGGGTTGTTTGCTATTTATATTGCCAAACATTGGCCTGAAAAAGTATCAAAAGTCATTTTAGTTGCCTCAACGCCCTTTTTTGCAGAGCAATTACCATGGGCTGGCATTAAGCCTAAAGTATTAACACAGTTCAAAGAGCAGTTGTTGCAAGAGCGTTCAAAAACGATAGAGCGCTTTTTGGCAATTCAGGCAATGGGCAGTGAGTCGGCTCGCGATGATGTAAAACAGTTAAAGCAGTTATTGAGTCAGTCACCGCCTCCGAATAACGAGGCTTTAAGTGCAGGGCTAGACATACTGAAAAATGAAGATTTACGCGAATTATTTGCTCAATGTCCAGTGACTCTTCGCGGCATTTTTGGACGCTTAGACTCTCTCGTTCCTTATCGGGCCATTGAGAAAATGGTGGCACTTAATGCTGACTTTGAATACGAAGTGATAGACAAAGCATCACATGCGCCTTTTATTTCTCATAAAAGTGAATTTTTATCTGCCGTTAAATCAATGCTTTGAAGCAAAGCCATGATTACTGCGGTTTAAAGCTTTATTTTGCGTGATTTTTGAGCGATAATTAAACAATATTTATTTGCTGGAGGTTTATTATTATGCCAATAGGATCTGTATTCAATAGTGGTGTTGAAGGGTTTAATAGAGCCAGCCAAGGAATTGAAAAAGCCAGCGCTGAGATTAATCGTGCCAGCATAGAGCAGCAAGACGACTCTCAACTAGCGCAGCAACGTCAATTAACGGCCGCTCGCCCTGAAGAAGCAGTCACCGCGCCAGTATCTCAACCTGCACGAATTGATGATGCGTTAGTAAACTTAAAAGTTGAAGAGTTTAATGCTAAGGCAAACACGCAATCTATCCAAACTGCAGATGACGTATTAGGCACTTTAGTTGATATTAAAGTGTAATTTCTCATGAATATTGTCACGCCGTTTCCGTCTATTAATATAAACACCGCAAATGTTTATACGGAGACTGCTCGGCGTGACAACCAGCTACGTGAAGTCATTCCCCCAGCCGCTGCGAACACCGCTGGTAGCACCGAAAACAAAGCTCAAAGTGATGCAGAAAAAGCCAAACTGCCAGGAAATAGCGACAGCTCAACCTACAATGCGAGTGGCAAAATTGCAGACGATAAAACGATTGCGCAACGCGAAGGCAATGCAGATAGCGATCAAGATAATGCCGAGCAAGAAAAACAACAAGCTGCAGAAGAAGTTAGTGAGCAAGAAGAACTGCAACTTGAGCAAGAATTACAGCAAATTAAAGAACTTAAAGCGCGCGACACTGAAGTACGAACACATGAGCAAGCGCATGCCGCTGTGGGTGGACAATATGCGGGCTCTCCTAGCTACGAATATCAAAGAGGGCCCGATGGTACTAACTATGCGGTAGGTGGTGAAGTACCGATAGATGTTGGGGTTATCAATGGCGACCCTCAAGCAACTATTGAAAAAATGCAAACGGTACGTGCTGCAGCACTCGCGCCGGCTGAGCCTTCAGGTGCCGATAGGGCAATTGCGGCAGATGCCACTCAAAAGATAGCCGCAGCACAAGCTGAGTTAGCTTCAGCTGATGACGAAGATAGCAGCGAAGATAAAAGCAGAGTCAGTGCGTCGTTTTCTAACAGTGAAAGTTCAGAAGTAAAAACTGCTAAAAGCGAAGAGCAATCGCGTGATGTTGAAGTAGAAGCGCGTGCTGGGCGCATTGCTCAATTCTACCAAATGGCTACATCTCCTTATGGGCAAGCAGGCTTTTCGGCTACTATTTAATATAAGCAATAAATTTCTTTTGCCCATTAAATGAGACTCTCAATTAAAATAACTTCACGTTTGTTCACACTATATTGTATTTTATGTTGTTAAGAATATTTCAAATTGTTATTGTCCCTGCGATTTTTATTAAGGAAGACAATTAAATGAAATATGCAGTATTAGCAGGGACCTTATCACTCTTCTCAATCACCGCCGGAGCTAATCAAACATCACTTTTACGTTACGATTATGTTGAAGTTGGCTATACAAAAACTGACATTAAAAGTAATGATAAAACGGACCCTGACAGTCCAAGTTATTCTGGCTACGACGGGTACGTTATTAATCTTAGCAAACAACTTTCTGAAAATTGGTACGTTACAGGCTCGTATTCTCAAAGTCGTGTTGATTATTCTAGCACTACTACATTTACATCATTTTCTCTTCTACCAGATGGCACTTATCCGTCTAATATGACAGATTTTTATCATGAAACAACGGATATGAGTTTAACTCGTTATAATATTGGCTTTGGATACATTCAACATTTTTCAAGAGAAACTGCTGTTGACTATTCCCTAAAATATGGGAAAAGTAAAATTAAGACGGAGGAAACACTTATACATAGACTTGAATCTGATAGTAATGTTTTTGATGTTTCAAAAGCAAACAATGAAAGATCAGAAACAGCTGACTCCTATAAAGTAAATGTACAAATTCGACATTTATTGACCGAACAATTTGAAGTAAATGCAGGCGTTGGTTATGAGCGTTTACATGGTGTAGGAACAGGTTATGTACGTTTGCATGATGCTGAAAGTGAAAATAACTTCCTGTTAAAAGCGGGTATAAATTACGCAGTTACTGATGAAGTAACGTTTGCTGCTTCTTACAGTTATACAGATGAATACGCAGACATCGCAACTGCAGCATTTCGTTATTATTTTTAAAGAAAATTTAAATAGTAGAATAGCAAACACCACAAGGTAGGCTTTGTGGTGTTTGTGTTTACGCGCTATCTTTTCACTTTTGCATTAGCAAAGGCATCAGCAAACGCATTGCCCATCATTGCATTGCCTGTGTCGCGCTTAGGTTTGGGCGCTCGCGATTGATTTGCATTGTTGCCACGTGGCTTTTGCGGCGTCGCAGGGGCAGCTTTATTGCTAGTGTCTACCTCGTCATCTAGGCGCATGGTAAAGCTAATGCGTTTACGTGCAGCGTCAACCTCAACCACTTTCACTTTAACAATGTCACCAGCTTTAACCACTTCTCGTGGGTCTGAAATAAACTTATTAGTAATAGCCGAAATATGCACTAGTCCATCTTGATGTACGCCAACATCCACAAATGCGCCAAAATTAGCTACGTTCGATACCACGCCTTCTAAAATCATCCCTGGTTTTAAATCACTAATTTTTTCAACGCCTGCTTTAAACTCAGCAGTTTTAAATTCAGGACGCGGATCGCGACCCGGCTTATCAAGTTCGCTAATAATATCGGTCACGGTAGGCAGACCAAATTTATCGTCAATATAGTCATTTGCAGCGAGCTTATTTAAAAACTCTTTGTTACCAATGAGGTTATTTACGTCTACCTGATTGTGCTCACAAATACGCTTAACGATAGGGTATGCTTCAGGGTGAACTGATGAGTTGTCTAGTGGATCGCTGCCATTGTTAATGCGTAAAAAGCCGGCTGCTTGTTCAAATGCTTTTGGCCCTAAGCGTTCTACTTTTTTCAACTGACTACGTTTTGTAAATGACCCATTTGTATCACGGTAGCTTACAATATTTTGCGCTAAGGTTTTGTTTAAACCAGAGACACGTGCAAGCAAAGGTACAGAGGCCATATTTAAATCAACACCTACACTGTTTACACAGTCTTCTACCACTGAGATTAGGCTTTGTCCTAGTTGGCTTTGTGATACATCATGTTGATATTGGCCTACACCAATAGACTTAGGCTCTATTTTAACCAACTCAGCCAATGGATCTTGAAGGCGACGTGCAATAGATACGGCACCACGTAAAGATACATCTAAATCTGGAAATTCATTAGCAGCGAATTCAGAAGCAGAGTAAACCGAAGCGCCGGCCTCACTGACCATGATTTTATTTAGTTTAAGCTCAGTATTGGCTTTGATAAGTTCGCCAACTAGTTTATCTGATTCGCGAGAAGCGGTACCGTTACCAATCGCAATGAGCTCAACTTTATGCTGGCGACATAATTGCTCGAGCGTGCGTAATGATTTATCCCAATGATTTTGTGGTGCATGTGGAAAAATCGTTTGGGTAGCAAGCAGCTTACCTGTGCTATCAACCACGGCAATTTTACAACCGGTACGTAAACCAGGATCTAAGCCTAACGTAGTGCGAGGACCTGCAGGGGCTGCCATTAATAAGTCTTTTAAGTTTTTAGCAAATACATCAATGGCACCGGTCTCGGCTTTTTCACGCATTGCGGCTAAAAATTCATTTTCTAGATGTAATCCAAGCTTAATTTTCCACGCCCATTGCACTACAGTTAATAACCAAGCGCTGGCAGGTTTATTTTTAATATCTAGGCGGTAATGATCGCTGATCATCTGTGCACACAATTGCGCTGGGTTTTCAGCGCTTGGCTCAGGATTAATAGTTAACTGTAAAATACCTTCATTACGAGCTCTTAGCATGGCTAATGCACGATGCGAGGGGACTTTCTTTAATGGTTCTTGATGTTCAAAGTAGTCTCGGTATTTAGCCCCCGCTTGTTCTTGACCATCAATAAGTTTACTTTCAATCGCTCCATTTTGACTAATATGACTTCTAAATTTAGCGAGTAATTTAGCGTCTTCAGCAAAGCGCTCCATCAAAATAAACTTAGCACCATCAAGCGCTGCTTTAGTATCGACAATCGCTTTTTCGGCATTAATAAATTTTGCAGCCTCAGCGTCTGGGTCAAGCATTGGATCGTTAAATAATGCATCAGCTAGCGGTTTTAAACCGGCTTCAATAGCTATTTGACCTTTAGTGCGGCGCTTTGCTTTATAAGGCAAATATAAGTCTTCTAGTTCGGTTTTACTTTGTGCAGCTTTAATATCGGCCGCTAATTCAGCACTAAGCTTATTTTGTGATTCTATCGTCGACAGGATAAAGCCACGACGCTCTTCAAGTTCACGCAAATAAGATAAACGTTGTTCTAGAAGGCGTAGTTGGGTGTCATCTAATCCACCGGTCACTTCTTTTCTGTAACGGGCAATAAAGGGGACGGTTGCGCCTTCATCAAGTAACTTTGTTGCTGCAACCACTTGTTGCTGCTGTGCATTTAGCTCAGTTGCTAAACGTGCAGAGATATCGCTCATGCAAAAACCTTTTAATACAAAAAATAAGACCAGCTAAAAAGTTAACTGATGCGTCAATGTCTTGAATAATATCACAGGGGAGGGTAATAAAAAGCTCTTAAAGCAAGCTATTTTACTTGCTTTAAGATGCCATTGCTGGGGCAATAAAAAGCGGATTTAGTGAGGGTGCTCTACACTTTCGAGTACTTCACTAAATGTGTGCGCTATTGGGCTAATATGAACAGGAATTTGCAGCTTACGTGCTATATCGCGTGCTGAAATTAAACCACTTATTTCATTATTAGCCGCAGTAACTAATATAAACATAGCGCCATGATGCTCCATAGTTTGCAGTGCATCACCGATACATGAATAGCTTAAGCTTTTCATACTTACACCCATTAAATTACTCAGCGGTGTCATTAAATAGCGTAAGCTAATTTCACTACGAGGCAAGCCTAAACGCTGCGATAAAATCATGATTTTTGAGCTTTGTAAATCAGCACTTGCGACAATACCAATTAGTTTTTGTTGTTCGTCAGTCACTAAAATAAAATCAGAGGGCTGAGCATTTAACTGTTTTGATGCTTGTTCAATGGTTGTATCAAACGCTGCGCGCATAGGACTTGTTTGAGTAAAGCTAGTTACTATACGTGTTGCTGGAGAGGTTAAATCAATCACAGCCTCATTAGTAAAAGTATCAGCAATAGTGCCATGCGAAATGTCTTGGGTACGGAGTTCTTTAAAGTTAGACATAATATCCACCTAAATAAATAGTTATAAAAATTTAATAATGTTTAAAAGCAAGTTATTAAATTAAATAACGGGTGGCGCTCGCGGGTTTGCATTACTGTAGGCAGTGGCTAAAAATCGACTTTCATAATGAAAGAAAAACGCTAAAGGAAGTGGTTGGATTTCTCTAAGCGCAATAACACCATCAAGAGAATCTATATCGGTGTCGAGGTTTGCTTGGTCAGGGGAGTCACAAACAATAAATTCAGCTGGAGCAAAACCAGCATCAAGTTTGTTATTTTTAGGTGCGCCATGCAATGTCAAACTCACACTCATGAAGAGTGCAAACACGAGGGCATTGTGTAATATGCGCGCTGTTATGTTTGACATAATGGTGACCTTAATTAACTACTCTCAAGTTAATACAACATTACTTGAGTAACTTTAGTTATAGCTTACTCAGATAATATAAACAATAAAAAGTTAATGTGATCTGAATCAAAACTAAGCGATGTCATTTTTGATAGGTAATGTTATTTACGTACCACTGCTTAGCACCTTGAGGAGTCATGACCTCAAAATCATCGTCTACTTGTTTTTTTAATAGCGCTCGCGCCATTGGTGAATCGATAGAAATATAGTCGTTGCGATCATAAATTTCATCGGGGCCGACAATTCTAAAATTTTTACACTCACCGGCCTCGTTTTCTATTTCTACCCACGCTCCAAAAAAAACTTTGCCGTCTTGTACGGGTGAGTAGTCAACAATTTTTAGATCGGGGATGCGTTTTCGTAAATAGCGAACACGACGGTCAATTTGGCGTAGTAAACGTTTGTTGTACTGATAGTCTGCGTTTTCAGAGCGATCACCTAGACTAGCAGCCCAGCTCACTATTTTAGTTACTTCTGGGCGTTTTTCATTCCAAAGATGATCATGTTCTTGCTGCAGTTGTAAATAACCTTCGCGAGTAATTAAATTTGTTTTCACGCTGAGTTCTTGTTTAATCTTCATGTGTTGCAAGGTATTAAAATAAAGGCAGCTTGTCGAGATAAAATAGCTATCAATGAATTTGAAATGTTCAGTAACAATCTAAGCACTTAATTAGTTTTTTATTATTAAGTTTTTCATTTATATTAACGATTAATAAATTATAAAAATAAGCAACAAATTATGGGACAAGAGACAGTAAAAGTATTGGTGGTTGATGACGATAAACGTTTGCGTAGTTTGCTGGAGCGTTATTTAGTAGAGCAAGGGTTTATTGTCAGAACAGCTGCCGATTCAGAGCAAATGGATAGACTAATTGAGCGTGAAAACTTTCATCTAATGGTACTTGATTTAATGCTGCCCGGCGAAGATGGACTTTCTATTTGTAGACGTTTACGCCAAAAAGAAAACCAAATCCCTATTGTTATGCTTACCGCCAAAGGTGATGAAGTAGACCGCATTATTGGCCTAGAACTCGGCGCTGACGATTATATTCCGAAACCATTTAACCCTCGCGAGCTATTAGCACGTATAAAAGCTATTTTACGTCGCCAATCAAAAGAAGTACCAGGGGCGCCTTCAGCGCAGGAGAACTTAATTGCGTTTGGTAAATTTACCCTAAATTTAGCCACCCGCGAAATGAGTGAAGGCGATAACACGGTGTCACTCACTAGTGGTGAATTTGCGGTGCTAAAAGCGTTAGTGTCTCATCCGCGTGAGCCATTAAGTCGTGATAAATTAATGAACTTAGCTAGAGGGCGAGACTACAGTGCGCTTGAGCGCAGTATTGATGTTCAAGTATCACGCCTTCGTAGAATGATCGAAGTCGATGCCGCTAACCCACGCTATATTCAAACGGTATGGGGTTTAGGTTATGTATTTGTTCCTGACGGTGAAAAGTAATCATTATGGGAATGTTTCCGCGTAGTGCGTTTGGACAAACCGTATTTTTGGTTGCCGCTTTGTTGCTTATTAACCAAATTGTCTCCTACGTTACGGTAAGTTTATATGTAGTTAAACCCACCATTGAACAAGTTAATTTAATGCTGGCTAAGCAAATTAAAACCGTGTTTATTGATTGGGAAGATGGCGTTGAAGTTACCGATGAAGTCTCTGAAAAGTTTTTTGAGATAACGGGCATTGAAGTAATGACTCAGCGTGAAGCTATGCGTAATGGTTTAGGCCAAAGTCGTGAGTATTCTGGGCTATCGCGTAGTATGTCTGAACAATTAAATGGCTTTTCTCGGGTGCGTATTAGTCAAACTGATCCGCTTATTTATTGGGTAGAAGCTCCGCAGGCGCCGGGTTATTGGGTCAAAGTGCCGCTCACCGGATTTAAAGAAAGTAACCTTGAGTTTTTAACCTTTTATCTTTCTAGTATCGGCTTTTTAAGTGTACTAGGAGGTTGGTTATTTGCCAGGCATTTGAACCGACCACTAAAAGCATTACAACAAGCTGCGATAAAAGTAGGGGTGGGCGACTTTAGTACCAAGTTACAAGAGCAAGGGTCGAGTGAGGTTATTGAGGTAACACGCGCCTTTAATCAAATGTCGCGAGGTATTGCTGCCCTTGAAAACGACCGTCGATTACTTATGGCCGGTGTTTCTCATGATTTACGCACACCGCTTACGCGTATTCGTTTAGCCACAGAAATGATGGTTGATGAAGATGATTATTTACGTGAAGGCATTATTTACGATATTGAAGATATGAATGGCATTATCGATCAATTTATCGAATATTTACGCCATCATAAACGTGAAGAACAAACCTGCGAAGATATTAATGCGCTCCTTGGTGAAGTCGTACAAAGTGAGCTTAAGCATCAACGTGCGATCACGTTTAAACCGAATCCTAATATTGGAAAAATTCCCATAAGTAGTGTCGCGATTAAGCGAGTAGTGACCAATATGATAGAAAATGCACTACGCTACTCAGAGGGTGATATTGAAGTACTCAGTTATTTTAATTCCAATAAAAAATATGTGGTTATTGCGGTCAACGATAGTGGTCCGGGTATTCCTGAAAGCGAGTTGGAGTCTGTGTTTGAGCCGTTTAAACAAGGTGATGCAGCTCGCGGTAGTGAAGGTAGCGGCCTAGGCCTTGCAATTATTAAGCGTATTATCGATATGCATGGCGGCAAGGTGGTGCTCTCTAATCGCCCTGAAGGTGGTTTAAGTGCGCAAATATACCTACCAATAAAGGTTACTAATCCAAGCAAATAACGCTATCTGCATGGTTGCAGATAGCGTTAATTTATTATCTAGCGTTCAGATTAACTACTAGAGGGCTTTAAAACGAATGGCTGTACCGCCACTGGTGGCCAATTTTAATGTGAGTTTATCATTTGCGGTAACAGTGCGTTTTTCAATGCTTAAATCATAAGGATTGTTCTTCCACTCAGCGTTTTTACCGTCTTGGTAGATTTGCGCTTCAAACTGTTTATCTTTATCTAAAAAGTCGAGTTTAACCTCAATGGTGCGGGCATTTTCGTCAGTCACTGCACCTAAGTACCAATCGTTCCCTGAATAGTTATCGCGCTTGCGCTCTTTGCGTGCAAATACAATAAAGTCGCCTACTTCGCCATCAAGCGCAATACTTTGTTGCCAATCGGTTGGTACGTCTTGAATAAATTGAAAAGCATCGGGTTTAGCTAAATAATTCCGTGGTAAATCCGCCGCCATTTGAATTGGGCTATACATCACCACATACAATGCTAATTGCTTTGCCAGTGTTGTTTGTGGGCGATTTGTCTCGTCCCCTAAGCCATTAAAGCTCATATCAAAAATACCTGGGGTAAAGTCCATTGGTCCTGCCAGCATACGCGTAAAGGCAAGCATGGGAATGTGTTCTGGTGGATTGGGCGGTGTGCCCCATGCGTTAAACTCTTGACCACGCGCACCTTCACGGGCAATCCAGTTAGGGTAAGTGCGGCGCAGACCCGTGTCTTTTATTGGTTCATGCGTGTTGATGCTTAGCTTGTATTTAGCGGCAAGTTTAATGTTATGTAAGTATTCATTTACCATAAATTGGCCGTCATGCCATTCAAAGCGGGCAATGCCGTTTTCATCTATGCGTTTTATATTGCCACCATCGGCCACATAACCGGTTTTTATTTGGCTTACATTCGATTTTTCATAAAGCGCAAAAGCATCTTCCATTTGGTCGCGATAATTACTAACATTGCCAGAGGTTTCATGGTGACCAATTAACTGCACCCCTTTTTCTTTACCGTACTGTGTAAGCGCTGCAATATCGAAATCGTCATAAGGCTGAGTAAAGCTAAATACATCGCCATTATAAAACCAGTCGCCATCCCAACCTGTGTTCCAACCTTCAACTAATACTCCGTCAAAGCCATACTCAGCGGCAAAGTCCATATAGTATTTAGTATTTTTTGTGGTGGCACCGTGTTTTTCTCCACTGCCCCAAGTGGTTTCATTGATGTGCATTCCCCACCAAATACCTACATATTTACCTGGTTTAACCCACGACACATCACTGAGTTTATTTGGCTCATTTAGGTTTAAAATAATATCTGAATTAACTAAATCTATCGCTCGCTCACCTATTTGAATGGTGCGCCAAGGAGTATTGAATGCGCCGCGCTTCTTAACCGCAATGCCATCAGACCACGGTGTTAAATCGGCACTAAACGTACCTGGGCGACGCTGGTTAAGCACCATGCCTGCATAATCTACCAGAGCTGCTTCATGAATGCTGACATGTACACCGTTACCATTTTTAAAGGTAAAAGGGGTATGAACAAGTGCAGCATCTTGTAAGTCTGTAGTGTTATAGACATATTCATAACGGTTCCAACCGCGAGCAGGTATCCACCATGCGGTGGTTTTATCTTTTGCGGCAATAGCAAATTCGGTCAGTTCTTTAGTAATTTCAGTTTTTTCAAAACCGACTTGTTTAGGGACTTCATAGCGAAACCCTACACCGCTATCAAAAGCTTTAAATCGCACAGTGTATGTGCCAGCGTGGGGAGCAGGTTTATTAAAGGTAACGGCAATTTCATTGTGCTTATCAACAACGGTTTGACGCTCTCCCCAAGGTTGCTGCCATTGGCTATCGGTTTGTGAGCGGGTTACTTCACTAATAACAAAGCCGTCATCAAATGGTGCTTGGCTTTTAAATCTAAAACCTAAGCGTGACTGCTCAATAACAGGCTTACCATTAAAGCTAATAGAGTAATGAGGGGATGATGATTGATCAGAAATGGTAATTTTAATTTTTTGATCAGGTGATTTCAGCGTGGCTTCTTTTGCAAAAGCACTGCTTGCAAGTAAAGCAACTAGTAGTAAAGGTAATCTCATTGTGTGTCCTTGATGTCAAACCGTAGGTTATGAGCATAAAGTGATGAACACACTATTACGAGATAGCTGCATACGTATTCAATTAATTAGCTAAAAAAGAGTGTGTTAATTAATCTGCAAAACTTTATGTAATTTAGTTCTATAATAAATAAAAAGAATTTAACAAGAAGAAAATATGCTAAAAATTTTACTCGCTATTTTAGGTTGTATCATTGTTTTTAAGAGCAGTGCAGCAACGGTTACTGTTTATAATAACAACCAAAAAGTTCAAGAAAATGTTGTTGTTTGGCTAGCTCCAGAGCAAGCCTCTGGCGTGAATATAAATAAATCACTTTTCACTATGACACAAAAAAATCGCCAATTTACGCCACATATCTTAGTCGTTGAAAAAAACAGCCAAGTTGAATTTCCTAACGCTGACTCGATAATGCATCACGTGTATTCATTTTCTAAAAGCAAAACATTTGAATTAAAGCTTTATCGAGAACAACCACAAGATCCAATTACATTTGAACAAACAGGAGTTGTGGAGCTTGGTTGTAATATTCATGATTGGATGTTGGGTTACATTGTTGTTGTGGATAGCCCATATTATGCAATCACCAATGAGCAAGGAATAGCATCGTTCGATATCCCAAATGGATCCTATAAACTAAATGTTTGGCATGAAGGCTTTAGAGATATTAGCAACATAGAGTCGCAAGAAGTTGTTATAACTAACAATAAATTAAGTTATCAGTTAAAACAAAAACTAACTTTGCCTATTAGGGTTGAAGTTGATGAGTTTGACGATTATGAATAGTCTATTGCGCTTAGCCGTTGTTATTTGCTTGTTGAGTGTTTTTTCAGCCAACGCACAAGTTAAAGGTTTGCTGCAAGTAAGGGCAGTGCAAGGTGATTCACAACTAAGCTGGCAAGAGGGTGGAATTGGTTTATATCGCCATGATGCGGCCAATCAAGGTGTGGTTTTATCTCAGGGAATTATTAATTTAATTGCAGATATAAGTTCCAGTTGGTCTGCCCATGCTGTAGTTAATTTATATCAAGATCCAAAAAGTACCTTGGGGGTTAGCCAGGCTTATTTGCAATACAAACCTTTAGTTCGCAGTGATTATAAATGGCATATTAAAGTGGGTGGCTTTTATCCACAATTGTCATTAGAAAATCCTGATATGGGTTGGTTATCTGCATATAACTATACCAATTCGGCAATTAACTCTTGGGTAGGTGAAGAGCTGCGAACGCTAGGTGTTGAAGCAACAATTAAACGCCCAGCCCGTAATTTTAATAGTGCCCATAGTTTTAGTTTGGTTGGTGCGACATTTAAAGGTAACGATCCTGCGGGGACATTACTCGCTTGGCGAGGCTTTGCTTTGCATGATCGCCAAACAACACTTAATGAGACTCTCGCTTTTGCGCCTGTAGCGTCTTTAAATACTCCACAGTTACAATTTCAAGCAAACCAAGTTTTACCGTTTGAAGAGGTCGATGGGCGATTTGGTTATTACGTTGGTGGACATTGGGATTATTTAAAAAAGTCTCAGTTGCGAGTGTACTACTATGATAACAATGGTGACCCTGGCGCTCTTAATTATAATATGGGTCAATATGCCTGGGATACTCGATTTTTAAGTGTCGCATGGCTAAATAAATTTACACCGAAAACACGATTAATTATCCAAATAATGTCGGGTGGTACGGCTATGGGTCAAAACCGCGGCGTTGATACTCGATTTTATAGTCATTTTGCATTATTGAGTCATAAAATAAAACGCCACCGTTTCTCAGTACGTTACGATTATTTTGAGGTGACAGACAAAGACGATTGGAAGTTTGACCCTAATGCTAGTCATGGCGAGGGACTAACAGCAACTTGGCGTTATCAGCTTACACCACAATGGCAAATAGGTGTTGAGGGGTCAGCGCTTCATAGCCAAGCAGATAACCGAGTAGCTATGAATAAGGCATTGAGAATATCGCAGCAGCAAATAGCATTAAATGCTCAGTTTCGGTTTTAGTTGGAAGAATAACAAATTGAAACAGATAAGGGCTCTTGTGAGCCCAGCTGTTTATTTATGGCTTTTTATTTTTTGTCAAAAGCGCGTTTCATGTAATTAGGTGTTGCGAGTGCACCGTGATGAATGCCGCCATTGTAGTATTCACTATGCTCAGCAATTATGGCTGCGCCGTCTTCTCTAAAACCGTTAAATGCTTCAGATTTGCGAGCTAGCGTCACCGACCACAACCCACTTGGATAAATAGGTTGTGGGAATGGAAGAGTTTGCAAGTCTTTAAAACCAACACTTAGCATAGCTTCGCGCATTTCAACCAGAAGTGGCATATGCATTAATGGCGATTCGCTTTGTTGTACGAGTATTCCACCAGGGCGAAGTGCGTTTAAACAGCTAGTATAAAACGCATGGTTAAATAAACCCTCACCAGGGCCTACCGGATCAGTTCCATCAACAATCACCACATCAATAGACTCACCAGCTGCTTCGCGCATATATTTAATGCCATCGTCAAACATCACAGTGGCACGTGGATCGTTATTTGATTCACATAACTCTGGGAAGTACTTTAACGACATTTGGGTAACTACTTCGTCAATATCGATTTGGGTTACAGTTTCTACACTTGGGTGCTTAAGCACTTCACGTAATGTACCGCAATCGCCGCCGCCAATAATAACCACATTTTTAGGGTTTGGGTGTGCTAGTAATGCTGGGTGGCTGATCATTTCATGATAAAAAAAGTTTTCACGGCTACTCACCATAGTGCAACCATCAATGATCATTAAATTACCAAAGTCTGTGGTTTCAAACATTTCTACTTTTTGAAAAGGAGACTGTTTTTCATCTAACTTTTTGTTAATACGTAATGAAAATGCGCTGCCATCGCGGTCGCTAATTTCAGTAAACCACTTACTTTGATCTAAATTTGCCATAGTTGTTGTTACACTTTTGGTTGAGTATGAAAAAAGGAGGCAATTCTGCCAGTGCTTGCGCTATTGCTCAATCAAATTTTACGCTCTTTAGCGAATAAAGTTAGCTATAAAGAGGGGAAAGTTCAATTTTTGTTAGCTTAGCAGATAGTGACGTATTAAAATGCCCCTTTACACCTAATTTAATAAAGAAGAGTTGCCATGACTTGGGGTTTAGAAACAGCACGTGCTACATACAATGTTGCTCATTGGAGCGATGGTTATTTTGATATTAACGCACAAGGTGAATTGATAGCCTATCCGGATGGCGACCAAACAAAACCTGCCATTTCTTTAAGCCAGCTTACTGAGCAATTTAAACAGCAAGGATTAACCTTACCTGTATTGGTGCGCTTTACCGATATTTTAAAAAATCGTGTAGATACGCTCACCAATGCGTTTACTCAAGCGCGCACTAACCGTGAATATAATGGTAAATACACCTGTGTTTACCCTATAAAAGTAAATCAACAGCGCTCTGTAGTCAGTAAACTATTGGCACACCCAAGTGGTTTAGTGGGGCTTGAAGCCGGTTCTAAACCTGAACTAATGGCAATTTTAGGTGTGGCAAAAGAGCCTATTACTATTGTATGTAACGGCTACAAAGACAGTGAGTTTTTACGTTTAGCCTGTATTGGTCAAGCAATGGGGCACAGCGTTAAAATTGTGGTTGAAAAACTCTCTGAGCTAACCACACTGCTGGAAGAAATTGATAATTTAGGTATTGAGCCTGCTATTGGTATTCGCATTCGCCTAAATTCGGTTGGTAAAGGTAAATGGCAAAATACCGGTGGTGAAAAAGGTAAGTTTGGCTTAACTGCAGGACAAGTACTCAGTGCAGTGGAAGTGCTCAAGCAACATAACAAGTTGCATTTAATGCAAATGGTACATTTTCATATTGGTTCTCAAATTGCCAATATTCGCGATATTCATCGTGCTTTGCGCGAATGTGCTCGCCATTTTGCTGAATTAACTCAATACGGTGTACCGCTCAATACTGTTGATGTGGGTGGCGGGCTTGGCGTTGACTACGAAGGTTCAGGCTCACGTAGTGCTTGCTCAATGAACTACACAGTCGAAGAATATGCGCGTAATGTAGTAAATGCATTTGCCGAGGTGTGCGACCAACATAACTTAGCTCACCCTGCAATTATTACCGAATCTGGCCGTGCTCTTACTGCACATCATGCGGTGCTTATTACCGATGTGATTGATGTTGAAAAAGCACCAAATCATTTAAACCCAGAACCACCTGTTAAAAACAGTGCCTTAGTATTGGATGAAATGTGGCAGTGTTTACAACGTTTGAACCCGCGTATGGCATTAGAGATTTATCATGATGCAATGCACTTATTTAGTGAAGCACACGATCAATACGTACATGGTTTAGTAAGCATGCTAGAGTGGGCGAAAATAGAGCAGCTTTACTTTACTATTTTACATCGCGTTCGTGCTTCATTAAGCTCTAATGCACGAGCTCACCGCGAAGTGCTGGATGATTTAAACGAAAAACTAGCCGATAAACTGTTTGTGAATTTTTCATTATTTCAGTCGTTACCCGATGTGTGGGGCATTCAGCAGTTATTTCCGGTTATGCCCATCGAAAACCTAACGCAGCCGCTTACTCAGCGCGCTATTATCCAAGACATTACTTGTGATTCTGACGGGCAAATACGTGAGTACGTTGAAGGTGCAGGAATTGAAACCAGTTTACCTATTCCTGAATATACACAAGGTCAGCAGTATCATATTGCGATGTTTATGGTAGGGGCATACCAAGAGATTTTAGGTGATTTACATAACTTATTTGGTGATACCGACTCAGTCCATGTTGAGCTTAATGAGCAAGGATATGTGTTAACCAATGCCATTAAAGGTGACAGCGTTAAGGATGTATTAAAATTTGTTGATTATGATAGCGAGTTATTAGCTGATAACTTTGCCACTCAAATTAATAAACTTGATGTATCAGAATACTGTAAAGAAGGGTACCTAGCCGAGCTCAATGCAGGGCTTGAAGGCTACACCTATTTTGAAGATTAATTTAGTTGCATAGTTAAGTGCGGTCATTCGTGGCTGCACGATGTTTAAAGGAATAGAAGTAATGTCAGTTATTCGCAGTGTATTTAGTATTTTCTTTTACACAATAAACACTCTTTTTTGGTTTGTACCTATTTTTATTTGTGGCATCGTTAAGCTAATCCCAATTAAGGGACTTCAAAAATTAATGAGCTGGACAGCCAAGCAGTGTGCCTCTATTTGGGTGACTTTTAACACGCTAAATCAAACGTTATTAACGTCAACAAAGCTAAATGTAACCGGTCTAGAAGAGCTAAAATTAAAAGATTGGTACTTAGTTATTGCGAACCACCAAAGCTGGGTGGATATTTTAGTGTTACAGCGAGTGTTTAACCGCAAAATACCTTTTTTAAACTTCTTTTTGAAAAAAGAGCTTATTTATGTACCTGTTTTAGGTTTATGTTGGTGGGCGCTCGACTTTCCTTTTATGACCCGCACCAGTAAAAGCCAATTAAAAAAGAATCCTAAATTGCGTGGTAAAGATTTAGAAACGACTCGTAAAGCGTGTGAAAAATTTAAAGAAATGCCGGTTAGTGTGGTTAACTTTGTTGAAGGTACGCGTTTTACAGCGCAAAAGCATGCGCGCCAAAATAGCCCGTTTCCTCATTTACTAAAACCGAAAGCGGGTGGTGTGGCGTTTGTAATGCAAGCTATGGGTGAGCAAATTTCTAAGGTGGTAAATGTCACTATTCATTACCCTGAGGGCATTCCTACTTTTATGGATTTTGCAGCCGGTAAAGTAAAACACATTGATGTACATGTTGAAGTAAAAGGCGTTAGTGAGGACTTAATTGGTGATTACACTAATGATCCTGACTTTAGAGTACGTTTTCAAACTGAATTAAATCGCGTGTGGGAAGAAAAGAACCAGACGCTCGTTAATTTCAAACAAAAATAAAAAATGAGCTAACAGTTATGCTAAAAAAATGGTTACCTAATTGGTTAAATGGCTTAATTGTTGGCTGTGTTTTATTCGCTAATTTAATAATATTTGGCGCATTAGTACTTATCCTAGGGTTAGTTAAATTGGTTTTGCCCATACCCGTAGTAAGTAAATTATTACACAGTGCGTACAAGGGGTGGTGTAAAGGTAACCGCTTAGGGCTATGGCTAGGCTGTAATGATATTAAAGTTAATATTAGTGGGGAGGTGAATGCCAATAGTTGGTATTTGCTAATCAGTAATCATATTAGCTGGCTTGATATTGCGGTATTAAGCTCGTTGGATGCATTGCCAGCTCCTAAGTTTTTTTTAAAAGATGAGCTTAAGTATGTGCCATTTATAGGCACTGGTGCGTGGGCAATGGGTATGCCCTTTATGAAACGGGTGAGCAAAGCGCAATTGGCAAAAAATCCCAATTTAAAAGGCTTAGATGTCGAGCGCACTAAGCGCAGTTGCCGTAACTTTCGTCATCATCCTACAACCATAGTTAATTTTGTAGAAGGTACACGTTTTACTGCGCAAAAGCATAAGCATCAACAAAGCCCTTTTCAGCATTTATTAAAGCCTAAGGCTGGTGGAACTGCTTTTGCCTTAGAAGTTTTAAACGAGCAATTTGACGCTATGCTTAACACTAGTTTAGTGTATAGCGGTAAGTCAGATCATGTGTGTCGTAATATTTTAAAAGGCGAGTTGGAGTCTATTAATATTACAATTGAGGTGATGCCAATAAATACACAGATGATTGGCAGTTACCAAACAGATCACGCATTTAGAGCCGAGTTTCAGCAATATTTAAATAATTTATGGACAAAAAAAGATAAGCAATTAAGCGCTATTCATATTCAGCAAGCTAGTACTGAATTAACTCCCAGTAAGGAAATTGAAATACCATGACCAAAACACACCTACAGGAGCTAATTACTCCTTGGTTTGAAAAAGTCCCCGATGCTTTTTTTCTCAGTGCGATCACGGCCTCATCCATTGGCATCCTTTCTTTATTATTTGTTTACTTATTTACGCGTCGCTTAATGTTACCGGGTATTCAAAAGGTGGTGACTAAACTCTCGCCTGAGCGTATTGGTTCATTGTCACCGATGTTGACCAAGCTCAATAAACGAATTGCCTGCTTGTTATGTTGTGTACTTTTTTTAGCCACATTTGACAGTGTTTACCCCGTTAATGCAATTGCCCAAGAGATCCTTAAAACCATTGGCCAAGCATTATTAATTATTTATATAGGTTTTATTATTAGCAGTATAGTGAGCATTGCTGGCGCTATTTATAACCAACTAGACTTTGCCCGCGAAGTGCCTATTCAAGGGCTAATTCAAGTAGTGAAGCTGATCACCTTTATTGTGTGTTCAATATTAATTGTTAGTATTGTGCTTGAAAAATCGCCGACTTATATTCTTTCTGGTTTTGGTGCGATCGCCGCTGTTACTTTATTAGTATTTAAAGACACCATATTAGGTTTTGTCGCCAGCATTCAAATTGCTGCCAACCGCTTAGTGACCTATGGAGACTGGATCCAAGTAGATAACTACGGCGCCGATGGCGAAGTAATTGATTTAGGACTTAATACTGTAAAAGTGCGTAACTGGGACAACACCATAACGACTATACCCACTTATATGCTGGTGGCCGGTTCATTTAAAAACTGGCGCGGTATGCAGGAGTCTGGTGGGCGACGTATTAAACGTTCTTTAAACATTGATATGAACAGCATCTTTTTAGTTGATGATGACTTTAAAGCGCAAATAGAAGCGGCAATACCACTGCAAGAATATATTCGACTAGGCACACTTCCCGATCCGGTGTCTAACTTAGGGCTATTTCGTCGCTATGCAGAGGGTTACTTAAAACAACACAGTAAAATCAATACCTCGCTCACACTCATGGTGCGTGAACTACAACCGCTTAACCATGGCCTCCCGATTGAGTTTTACTGCTTTAGTGAAGACAAACGTTGGATATCTTACGAGCATTTACAAGCTGAAATTATGGATCATTTACTGGCCGTATTACCGGTGTTTGGACTGCGCGCTTATCAAAGTGTCAGTGGGCAGTTAAGCCCAGCTGACGGGGTGAATATGGCGGGCAAACCTAGTATTAAAGTGCCCAATAATGCTGTCCAAGGCCAACACCAATAAACAATAATAATAGCCACCAAATAGGTGGCTTTTTCATACGTAGCCACGCAAATGCAGCAATCACTAATGCAATATGCCACACACTATTTATAGCTGAAGTCCAAATGGGCGAATACAATGCTGCAGCTAAAAAGCCAACCACGGCGGCATTAAGCGCGGCAATTGAGCTGGCAAAGCGGGGCTTACTGGCTAAATTAATCCAGCTTTTCTGAAATGCCAACATCAGTAAAAACCCTGGGGTAAATATCAATAATGTAGCTATAGTTGCGCCCATTATTGGCTGCTCGGTATTTAGCTGCGCGCCTAAGTAGGTGGCTATTGTAAACATAGGCCCAGGTATAGCCTGAGCACTGGCGTAAGCCGTTAAAAATTGATCATCACTTAACGTTGGCACACCCGCTTGAAGTACTGGCAACACAACATGCCCGCCACCAAATACCATAGCACCAGCTTGGTAAAAAGGCGCAAATAACGCAAATTCTTGCTCTATTGGAATAAAGCTAACTCCAAGCAGTAGCGCAAATAAACTAAGTGCAACCCAGTTAACTTTCCCCTGAACACTGCTAGTTTGCTGTGATAAATCACTTAATTTTAAGAGTGGCCAGATAGCGCCGACTGCGGCTGCAATAAGTAAAATAATAATTTGTGTACCTAACATCGGCAGTAGAACAAGAGCTAGGGTGCTTATAACTGCAATTAGCTTAAGGATTAGGTTGCTGCAAAAGCTTTTGGCCATACTAAGGGTCGCATCGGCAACAATCACTACAGCAAAGAGCTTCAATCCGGTGATCACAGCAAAATAAACGGCGTCAAATTGGTGAGCACTAATAGCAAGCAGTGTCATTATTAAAAAAGAAGGCAAGGTAAAACCAATAAATGCGGTGATGCCACCGAGTACACCTGCACGCTCTACTCCAATTGCAAAGCTAACCTGACTAGAGCCAGGGCCAGGCAGAGCTTGGCTGAGGCTTATTAGCTGTGAATAGCGACTGATACTTAACCAGCGCAGCGAATCAACAAAGTGATGTTTAAAGTAACCTAAATGGGCGGCAGGGCCGCCAAAACTCATGCAGCCAAGCAGAAAAAACTGCCTAAAAATCGCAATTAACATAGTGGCCATCGCCTTTTTGATAAATCATTAAAGTGTCACAAATAAGTATGACATTTTTATGAAACGCTATCATTAGTCCGTATGAAGTAAGTAATAATACGTGTTTTACGTTACTCTTCATTTTTGGTTCATACAAATGTTTGCATAATCGCAATAATAAATTCTAAATGAATAGGAAATTACCATGATGTTAACTAAATCACTTTTAAGTGTCACTGTAGTTGCTGTATTACTTTCTGGCTGTGAAATGAATAACACAGGTAAAGGCGCCGCGATTGGTGCCGCAGCAGGAGGGATTTTAGGTAAGGCGACAGGTAACCACAAAGATAAACGTATTTTTATTGGTGCAGCTATTGGTGCGCTAGCGGGGGCAGCTGTAGGTGATTACATGGATAAACAAGAAGCTGCTTTTCGTGATGAACTAGCAGGTTCGGGAGTTGAAGTGGTACGTGAAGGTGATAACTTACGCTTAGTGATGCCCTCTAATATTACGTTTGCGACTGATCAATCTTATATTTCATCGGGCTTTCATGACACTCTAAATGCGATAGCAAGTGTAATGAATAAATACGAAAAAACCTACTTAAGTGTTGAAGGCCACACCGACAGCACGGGCAAAGATAGTTACAACATGACTCTTTCAGAGCAGCGAGCACAAAGTGTAAAAAATTACTTGGTAAACCAACAAATTATGGCTGCACGAGTAAGTACGAGTGGCTTTGGTGAATCACGCCCAATTGCCACTAACGATACCGCGAATGGTCGCGCGCAAAACCGCCGCGTCGAAATTCAAATAGTGCCTAATACACAAGGTTAATAGCTAAAACCGCGCAAATGCGTGGTTTTGTATATTTTAATGGCACTTTTGCCTGCGTTAGCTGTCACAAATAGTTCTTCGAGAAGGACATATTTATGGCAGCGTGGCGCACGGCAATTATTTTATCAATATGTTTACACGGATTAGTTTTGCTTTTTGCTGCCACATTAAAAGCACCTGACATAAAACCACCGCAATCAATCCCCATTAAAGCTTATATGGTAAGTGTGCCAGCTAAAATTAAAGCAACACAACAAGTCCCTCAACAACGCGCTCATACAAATAAAAATACAGAAATTAAATCTATTGAGCCTATTAATGCCACCCAATCAAAACCACTAAATATTAATTATAAAAAACAGAGAAAACGACTAAGCCGCTAAATACCATCACGAAAAATACTCAGCCTGTAATTTTAAAGCCTTATAAAAAGATCGATTTAAACAAAGGACTCAACAGTATTTTACAGCAACAAACTGGCTATTCTGATACTGCAAAGAGTGACCTTCAGAAAAAGCGTATTACAGTTTCAAAAGAGCATGCAGGCAAGGTAAAGCCACTATTAAAAATAGAGCAGCAAAATATGCAATTTACCACTTATCGACGAGGTGATAGCTGTTTTAGAAAGGTATCTGTTGGTGCAGGGGTTATGCCAAAAAATGACTTGCCCGAAAGTTACATAGCTGGTGTAAAGTGCGATAAAACTAAGCTAACTGAGGCTTACGATACCGCAATGAATAAATGGCTTAAAAAGAAGTAGCAACTAAAATGCAATCAATCTAAATTAAACTGTAATTCACATAGTTTTTGATACAAAGGGTTACTTGCCATTAATTGCTGATGAGTGCCTGTAGCTTTTATTTCGCCATTTTCCATTACCACAATCATATCGGCATGTTTTACCGTGGCCAGTCTATGGGCAATAATCAGCGTTGTTCTATTTTGCATTAAGTGTTCAAGTGCGGCCTGAACATGATGCTCGCTTTGCGCATCAAGCGCGCTGGTAGCCTCATCAAGTAGCAGTATTTCTGGGTCTTTTAAAATGGCGCGAGCAAGAACAATACGCTGCTTTTGCCCACCCGATAGCCTTACACCTTGTTCACCTAAGAAGCTGTTATAGCCTTGTGGTAACTGTTTTATAAATTCATCAGCATGGGCATGTTTAGCGGCTGCATAAACTTGCTCGTCACTGGCGCTTGGGTTGCCATAGCGAATATTATGCATAACATCAGAGCTAAATAAAATCGGGTTTTGTGCCACCATCCCCATTTTGTTGCGTAAGGTGTTTAACGACAACTGTTTAATATTTATATTATGAAACTTAATCGCTCCGCTAGCAGGGTCATAAAAACGCTGTAACAGTTCAAACAAGGTGGTTTTACCGGCACCTGAAGGGCCAACAATAGCCACGGTTTTACCTGTTTCAATATTTAAGCTGATATTATTTAATGCGCTTACATCTGGGCGAGAAGGGTAATTAAAACTAATACCTTCAAGTGAAATTGCACTGTTGCTGGTAGTTGTATGCAACTGATCATCTTGTGGAATTTCGGGGTTTTGTATTTTACTTTCAACCGCAAGTAGCTCGAGCAATCTTGCTGCGGCTCCTGCGGCGCGTTGTAGTTCACCATAAACCTCAGCAACGGTTGCTACCGACATGGCCACCATAATGGCATAAAACACAAAAGCACCGAGTTCACCGCCCGTCATAGTGCCTGCGAGCACATCACTACCGCCTACCCAGAGCATGGCACTAATAGCGCTAAAGGTAAGAAAAATAACTGCTGCAATTAAAAACGAACGTTGTTTAATGCGGCTTTTGGCAACGTTAAAGGCCTTTTCGGTTTCATTAGCAAAAGCAGATTGTTCTTGCTGTTCATGGCTATAACTCTGTACCACTTTTATATTTTGAATGATCTCACCCGCGTAGGTGCTGATATCTGCAATCGCATCTTGGCTAGAACTTGCTAGTTTGCGTACTTTTTTTCCAAAAACCAACATAGGCACCAGTACTAAAGGGACGCAGGCAACCACCACTAAGGTAAGCTTTAAATTAGTTACAAGCAGCATAATTAAACCACCGACTAACATTAGCGCGCTTCGCAGCGCCATAGAAAATGATGAGCCGATAATAGATTGTAATAAGGTAGTGTCGGTGGTGAGTCGCGACATCAGCTCGCCGCTGCGATTTTCTTCAAAGTAACTCGGATGCAAAGTAACAATACGATTGAATACAGCTTTTCGAATGTCATTACTGACTCGCTCGCCAATCCACGACATTAAATAAAATCGGCTGAATGTACCCACTGCCAATAAACTGATCAAGCCAATTAATACCAAAACAGCTTGTTGTAATTGCGCTTGCGAGCCGGCAATAAAGCCATGATCAATCACAAACTTAACGCCTTGGCCTAGCGATAAATTAACTCCTGCGGTGGCAAGTAATGCTACTAGAGCCCCTAAAACCACCCATTTATAAGGCTTAATAAAATTGAATATAGGGAATAAAGCGCTAAAGGCGGCTTTATCTGAAGCAGGCTTGTCTGTAGGCATAGTAGATTCTTATTGATGATTAAGGTATAGATATGGCATCAATAGATTAAAAATCAATAGTATTAAAAATCATCAATAGGGAAAAATTATGACAACTAAACAGATAACAGGCGAGTTTACCGTTACATTAGCGCCTATAGAAGGGTATGCACATGGACAGCAAGGCGTTAATTTAGGTCGGATGTCGATTGATAAAAAATTCACTGGCAGCTTAACGGCAACTAGCCAAGGCGAAATGCTTAGCGCCATGACTCCCACCCAAGGCAGCGCTGGTTATGTTGCAATAGAGCAAGTGATAGGCGAGCTTGAGGGCAAGAAAGGCAGTTTTGTACTGCAGCATTTTGGGCTGATGGACAAAGGCCAAGACAGCTTAATTTTAAAAGTGGTGCCCGACTCAGGCACTGATGAGCTAGCAGGACTAACTGGCAGTATGAAAATACGGATTGAGCAAGGGATTCATCATTACGATTTTGAATACAGCCTATAAAGCAGGTATTTATAATGCAAAAAGTAATCGAATTCAGAAAGGCCCGTTTTTTGGGTGGGGTAGATATAGCCGCACTAAATGATCGCATACTGGAATTAAACCAAGATGGCTGGAAAGTAATAAACGCAGTGCCATTGACAGGCTTTTATGGGCAAGTGCATGGTTATGCATTACTTATTGAAAATGAAGAAATATAAGGGTTACTAATGGCGTTATCATTATGGTTGAGCTTAGCGCTGGTGTGCATGATGGGGGCGATGTCTCCCGGGCCCAGTTTAGCTGTGGTATTAAAACATAGCTTAAGCGGTGGCATGAAAAATGGCATGCTAGCAGCGTTAAGTCATGGTTTTGGAGTGGGCTTATATGCCGCAGCTTCACTGTTGGGATTAGGTGCATTGATGTTGCAATTTCCTACTGTGTACCAATTTTTAGTGTATTTAGGGGCAGCCTATTTAGCGTATTTAGGTTTGAAAATACTATTTTCAAAACCCAGCGACAGCGAGCTACATATTCAGCAAAGCGACGTGAGCAGTTCTAAGGCGTTACAAGATGGCTTTGCCATTGCATTTTTAAACCCTAAGCTAGCAATTTTCTTTCTGGCATTATTTTCACAATTTATTGACCCAGAGAATCTTACTCTAAGTATTGGCGTTGTTATGTGCTTAACGGTTTTCGTGATAGATACCGGCTGGTATTTATTGGTAGCCTTACTCACTGAGGTGTCTAAAAGGCGCTTTGGTTTTACTAAACAAAATATATGGTTAGATAGGCTGTTAGGTGCGGTATTTATTGCGCTGGCAATTAAAGTGGTTATTGGATTGTAACTATCAAGGTGGTTGAATTGTGTACAACTTATAATTAATGTAACTTAAAAATACTATAATTTAAAAGTAATAAAACTATGTCTAATATAACTTTAAAAAGTGCCACTTTTGATAACAAGGTAAAACAGTACTGGATGTGCTTAGCTGCAATATTTAGCCTTTTTCCAGTTGTAACTATTATACTTTTACCCGTTGTATTACTTTTAGTGTGGTTAGTCGCAAGTCGAGTATTAGCCGCTATGTCGGCCGATTTACTAGAGCGCAAGCTAGTGGTGAAGCGCGGTATTTTATTTAAAGAAGAAAAATCGATTCCACTAGAAAAAATTACCGATGTCGGGTTGAGTCAGGGGCCGCTAATGCGCATGTTTGGCTTATACCGGTTAAGTTTTGAAACAGCAGGACAGTCTGGTCACGGTGCGCTGGTATCGTTACTTGGGGTAGTTAATGCCAGTGAATTTCGTGAAGCCATTTTAACTCAAAAAGATAACCTCACGGCAGAACAACCCGCTCAAGCAAAACAAGACGAGCCACAAAGCCAAGTCGAACTTATTCGCTCGCTGGCCTACAGTGTGAAAAATATCGAACAAATGTTGGTCACGTTACTGGACGAGAGAAAGTAAAATTAACTTATTATCGTACTACGTTTTGCACAAAGAGAAGAAAGTGAGAAATGAATGAGGGTAGGATATTAAATCAATCGATCAGAACAACTGAGTATGTAGGTCGTCATTTATGGCTACAGAAGTGAAATTAACGCGCTAAAGCACGTCCTACGCCGGTCCCAGTGCCTTGAATTCGTTACTAATCTTTTAACTTAGGTCTTTTCTCTAAAGCGCAGTGTCACTTAATCTCTTTAAAGTGACTTACGCTATTAGATTCAATAATCTCTAAATCCTTTGCAACGTACCTAATGCAGGTGTAATTTAAGGTGGTTTTATCTAAAAAGGATACAGTCTTTATAGGATTCAAAGGTGATGAATTCTAATGGGGCGCAATTTTGTAGCATATAACTGTGCTACACAAATACATGGAGAGAAGTTAAATGGCTAGTAAAGAGTCAACCGCAGTAATTTGGATGTTGTCAGATTCATTTATCTTAAGTGTAATGTTACTAATCGGTGGTTTTTTAGGTAAATCTATCAGCCCATTCCAAGTTGTCTTTTTAGTTAATGTTATGGCTGCTTTTGCGGCAATTGCATTATTCTCAAAAGGTAAATGGGAAAATATCAAACCCCAACAAATGAAGTTACATATATTTAGAGGGTTGCTTGGTGTTAGTTCAACAATATGCTTGTTTTATGCTCTGCAATATTTAAGTTTAGCGGAAGTGACCGCGATTAACTTTTTTGTGCCACTTATAACGTCCATTCTGTCGGTGTTTATCTTTAGAGAAAAACCAAAAGCTTATGTCTATATCGCTATTATTTTGAATTTAGCTGGAGTGATGATGCTGCTCTCTCCAAAACTAATGGCGAGCCAAGTAACGCAGCAAAATCTCTATCTAGGATTGATTTTTACGCTGTCAGCGGTAGCTATTTTAGTCATTTATAATATTAACTTAAAGAAAATAGGCAATGCAGAGAAAGTTGTGCCTCAAATGGTTTTTGCTCCTCTCTATTCGGCGGTTATTCTACTACCAGTAGCTATTTTTGTATGGAAACCTTTAGATACAACTAGTGTTCTATTAATTATGTTATACGGTGGGCTTCTTGTTACTAAACTTGCAGCACGTTTTTTTGCTTTTAATAAAAGTGATTTATCTAAGCTAATGCCGCTTGAATATGCACAAATTCTATTTTCTAGTATTTTGGGCTATATTTTTCTTCAGCAAACTCAAACTTTATTGGGTGTCGCAGGCATAGTATTGATCGTGTTATCAAGTCTCGCTCATGTTTTATTCATGCGCTTTGAGAGGAATAGTCATACTAAGAATATGAAAGAAATTACCAATGATTAAAGCCGTATTGTAAACGGTCCGGCGATCAGCTGACCACCGGACTGTTTTAATCTTTCACCTAGAACCTTTTCCCTAGCTCCTAGATACCTTATTGAGACTTTACCCTTGTATTATAGGCTGACCTGCTAGCATACGTAATTCTTTGCTGCGCTCGGTTTGCATTTCGTAAGAGGTTGTTTTTATGCTGCTTACATAATTCCACTTAGCGCTTGCTTGTTCTTGAGTGAAGGTAACTGTTAGATAACCTCGGTCAGCCAAATTGCTATAAGCCAAGTCGTTTACAAGTAAAGCAAGAACTTGCTCCATTTGAACTGTAACTTCAGGGCCCTGTGTATTTAGTGCTAAGTATTTTTCAAGACCTGGCGAAGACACTGAAGAGGTGGCAAACTCAACTCCCGCATTTTGTGATGCGGCTATTGGATTGCTCGCATCAGTTTTTAATTGCCCAGCCCAACCATTGTGAGTATCGCCGGCTAACACCACTAAGTTTTTTTGTGCAGCAATAGCTGTACCAAGCAGTACCTCACGCTCATAGGCGTAGCCGTCCCAGGCATCTAAATTGTAAGGTGCGGTGGTATCAACACGCGCACGCTCTGCATCAGTTACTGTTGGATCACCAGCTAGAATACGGCCTTTAATTTGTGCCAGCTCAGCAAATAATGCTGATGCTTGAGCAAGCAGGGCGCCAGTGTCAGCACCATTTGCTTGGCTTACTTGTAGGCTCACTAAAAGCTGTAGTACTTCAAACGGCAGGTGCATCTTGGTCATTAACACTTGTTGGCCAAGTACTTGCCATTTTGAGTTTGAGGTTGTCATACCATCGGTGAGCCAGGTTAGTTGTTCACTACCCAGTAATGCGCGTGTGGGCGAACTAACAGCACTAACAAAATCGCTTTGCCCTTGTGCGCTAGTTAAATCAAAATCAGCATAGTTGAGTTGTTCATCACGAGCGAGCACACGGGTATCTAGCATGTATAGCGACACTAAATTACCAAATTCAAAACGGCGATAAATACGTTCTTTATCGACTACATTACGTATAGGCATCCATTCAAAGTAGGCTTGTAGGGCATGTAGTTTACGCGCGCTAAATTCACCTTCACCGTCATTATGGTTTTCTGCACCTTCACGCCAAGTATCATTAGTAACCTCATGGTCGTCCCATACTGTTATAAAGGCGCAATTGCTGTGAGCTGCTTGTAAATTGCCATCGGTGCGGTAGTGGGCATAGCGTTTACGATAGTCAGTTAAGCTAATAATTTCATTGCTGTTATCTTCAGGTAGTAAGCGACCTAAGCTAGTTGCGTCTTCAGTAGCGTAGCCATTATTTCCATATTCGTATATGTAATCGCCTAAATGGAGTACCGCATCTAAGTCAGGTTGCTTTGCTATTTCACCATAAACATGAAAAAAGCCAGCAGGGTAATTAGCGCACGACACAACTGCCAGCTTTACTTGATCAATATTGCCTGTTGGTAATGTTTTACCTGTGCCAATAGGAGAGGTTTTACCATTTGATTTAAAGCGGTAGTAATACGTTGTGTTGGGATCAAGGCCTTGTAAGTCAATTTTGAGAGTAAAGTCTGTGGCTGCACTTATATAGGCTTCACCATCGTGACTAATAGAGGTGAAATTTTCATCTGTCGCAGCTTGCCATTGCACTTTAATACGGCTGGTTGCTGGATCTTTTGGTGTAACGCGAGTCCATAAAATTAAGCTATCTGCTAGTGGGTCGCCACTAGCAACGCCATGGTTAAAACTAACGTCAATAAAATTATCATCTTCATCATCAAACCGACAACCCGTTAACCCTAACGATAAGACTGCGACCCCAAATCCTGCTGCCGAGGCTTTTAAAAAAGTTCTTCGTGTAAGCGTCATTGCTTTGTACCTATAAAGTATAAAAAGCAAATCGTACCACATTAAGGTTACTTTTTTGTTAAAAAATTAGAATGTATTCAACACTTTCGTTGCATCACAGGTGATAACCGTCACATTTCTGTAACCTACTCGAGTCAGTGCCTCAGCACTTAATGTTGCACGCGCGCCACTAGCGCAATGTAAATAAATAGGACGGGCTGCGTCTTTTTCTATTTCCATAAGTTTCATTTCAAGTAACCCGCGTGGAATGTTAATTGCGCCAGTAGCTGCTTTGGTGGCATGTTCAGCGGGTTCACGCACATCAATCAGTAAGCCTTTATTTTGCTCAAGTTCTTTCTTTGCTTGTTCGGCATCAATACGGCGCTGATTAGGAGTAATTATTTTTAGTAAATCGGGAATGGGTGTAAGCATGGTGTTTATTCCTTAAAGCCAAGTTTGCGTAATAAAGTGATCATTGGGCACCAGCTAGTAAAAGCTGATTGAATTAAATTTACTGCGATAAAAGCTGTAAAGTAAATCCACTTAGGATCGTGATAAGTTTGCAATAAAAGCGACACAATAATCATTATGCCAGCGATTAGTCTGAGTGCATTGTTTTAGTTTCATTATAGTAGGCCAGTTATTTAATTCAGTACAGCTGCTATATTAGATATATCTATATTAGTAAAATCTAATATTAGACTTTTCTAACCTAACGTCTTATACTCAGGCTCTATTTTAGAATAAGAGCATAGTATGAATATTGACTTTACTGCCATGGCCGGCAATGTAGAACAAGCTGAGCAGCTATTAAAAATTTTAGCCAATAAAAATCGCTTAATGATTTTATGTTCTTTGCAAGACTCCGAGATGAGCGTGTCTCAGCTTAATGAAGCCGTGCCATTAGCGCAGTCTGCGTTATCACAGCATTTAGCAGCGCTGCGTAAAGCAAATATTGTAGCTACGCGCCGCGAGAGCCAAACAATTTATTATCGTGTCATTGATGAGAATGCAGTCGTTCTGCTTGGTACCTTGTATGGGTTATTTTGTAAGGGCTAAGTGCGATGAGCTTAATAGACAATGCGGTAAAAAGTAGTTTAAGTGGTCGCATTCCGATTATTATTTTTGTGATGTCTTTGTTACTTGGGGTATTTGCACTAAATCAGACACCTCGAGAAGAAGAGCCACAAATTACTGTGCCCATGCTCGATATTTATGTATCTGCACCTAACGTTGAGGCGCCTGAAGTCGCTAGGTTAGTAACTCAACCGCTCGAAAAGTTACTGGCCCAGTTGGTGGGAGTTGAGCATATTTACTCAACCACACAAACTAACAGTACAGTGGTTACGCTGCGTTTTGAAGTAGGGCACAACCGCGAACAAGCTATTTTAGATACCTACGCAAAACTAAATAGTTATCAGCATACAATGGCATCGGTGATCAAAAGTTGGCAAATTCGCCCAATAGAAGTAGATGACGTGCCTATTGTGATGTTAGGTCTCTACAGTAAAGACCCGCAACTCTATGGTGATTATGAACTAACCCGTTTTGCTAACGAAATTGCTAATAGTTTGCAACGCATTGAGCATACCAGTGAAGTTAAAGTAATTTCGGGGCGTACACGTACTCTTACCATCAATTTAAATGCCAGCGCACTGGCTGCCCATCAAACCACGGTAAACGATGTTTTTTACGCATTAAATGTATCAAACCAACTCACCCAAGTGGGAAATGTGGTTGATAATCAGCAGCAAATTGCTATTCAGGCAGGTGATGTACTAAGAACACAATCAGCGGTAGAGCAATTAGTTGTTAATGTGGTTAATGGTAAAAGTGTTTACTTGATGGACATTGCAACAGTAAGCGATGGCCCTGGTGAAACTGAGCATTACCAATGGTTAGCGCAATCTACTGATCAGCAGCAGTTGCCTATGGTTACTTTAAGCGTAGCCAAGCAAACAGGGACTAATGCGGTTGCTGTTGCAAATGATGTTCATACCATGATGAATGAACTTACAAATACCTTATTACCACCAGAAGTTAGCTATACAGTACTCAGAGATTATGGCCAAACTGCGAATGAAAAAGTAAATAACCTCACATCAAGTTTAGTGTTTGCAGTGTTTACTGTGGTGATATTTGTTGGCGTGTTTTTAGGTTGGCGTCCTGCCGTGGTGGTTGGGCTGGCGGTTCCTATTTGTTATGGCATTACACTCTCATTAGATTTTGCATTTGGTTACACCATTAACCGGGTGACCTTATTTGCGCTTATTTTATCATTAGGCTTACTGGTAGACGACCCTATCACGGGTATTGATAATATTAGTCGCTTTATAAATAACAAAGGCGATAAAAAACAAAATGTTGTTGGCGCAATGAGCGAAATTCGAAATGCTTTGCTTATGTCGACACTCACTATAATGGTGGCGTTTATTCCACTGGCGTTTATTACCGGCATGATGGGGCCATACATGGCACCTATGGCGTTCAACGTGCCCATTAGTGTCATGGTGTCTACTTTGGTAGCCTTTTTTGTCACCCCATGGTTGGCAATGAAATTGCTTAAATCACACACCTTAGAACAACCTGAGCTTGAGCCTAAAGCGGGTTTATACCAACGATTACTCAGTCCATTACTTGCCTCAAAAGTGCGAGCTAAATGGGTGCTATGGATAACATTAGGATTGTTTATTATCAGTGCCATGTTACCCGTGATGCGCTTGGTACCATTAAAACTCCTGCCCTTTGATAACAAAAATGAGCTGCAAGTACTTATAGATATGCCAGAGGGTACTAATCTAGAGAGCACGGCTGCATTTACTAAGCAGGTTCAAACCCTCACATGGCAGTTAAATGAAGTAAGTGAAATAGCCGCATATGTTGGGCAGCCCTCTAGTATGGATTTTAATGGCATGGTGCGTGGTTATTATCGCCGTGAAGCTGCTAATTTAGCAGAGCTTAGAGTATTGCTGGTGGATAAATCAGCACGAGATCATCAATCTCATGGTGTGGTTATGCGGCTACGCGAACAACTTGCTCCTTTAGCAAAAAATGGCATTGTTATTAAAGTGGTCGAGGTACCACCTGGGCCACCGGTGTTGAGTACTTTAGTTGCTGAAGTGTATCGTGATCCCTTTGTTGATAAGCATACCCATAGGCAGGCTGCTCAACATGTTGCAGCACGTTTACGCCAAGAGCCTCATGTTGTTGAGGTTGACACATCTTTAGTTGCCCCAGCCCCATTACAGCGCTTTATTACGGATAAAACCAAGGCTGCGCTCAGTGCTATTGCTACCCAAAATATTGCACAAACACTCAGTATTGCTTCGCAGGGGCAACAGGTTGGAGTGTTGTACGTAAGCGGTGAAACTCAGCCAGTTCCAATACAATTACAATTGCCTTATAGCGAGCGTAATCAGCTTTCACAATTACTTACACTGCAAGTAAGAGGGGATAGGGACTTAGCTAAAACCAGTAATGAGTTAGGTATAACAAGTGCCCCCAGACCTTTAGTGTCGCTTTCAGAGCTGGGAGAGTTTAAACCATTAAACGTGGCCGACACACTAATGCGTAAAGATCAGCGTGACGTTATTTATGTGATGGCGGAACTAAATGGACGCACGCCTGCAGAGATTATTGCGGATGTAAATGCCGATTTAAACGCAAGTGATCATGGGTTTGAAAAAAGCGTGTGGTTAACACGGCACTTTTTTAATAATGGCGGAACCGCGCCATGGCAATTACCGCAAGGAACTGATGTTAACTTCAGTGGTGAAGGTGAGTGGCGTATCACCATTGATGTGTTCAGGGATATGGGCATTGCTTTTGCCTTTGCGCTCAGTGCTATATTTATTATTTTACGCATTCAAACTCAATCTGTTAGTTTGTCGCTGATTATTATGTCGGCCATTCCATTAACAGTGATTGGTATTATGCCTGGATTTTGGTTACTCAATCAATTTGGTGAACGCACCATAGCAGGGGCTCCTGAGCCGGTATTATTTACCGCTACTGCGATGATAGGCATGATTGCCTTAGCAGGTATTGTAGTACGTAATTCACTTATTTTAGTCGAATTTATTAACCAAGCACGCGCTCAGGGGGTGGCAATAAAAGAGGCACTTATTGCTGCAGGGTCGGTACGAATGCGCCCAGTATTATTAACCGCCGGAACTACTTTATTAGGTAACTTAGTGATCACACTTGACCCAGTATTTAGCGGATTAGCCATAGCAATTATTTTTGGCATCGTGGCGTCTACCGTGTTTTCGTTATTTGTTGTACCGCTTGTTTATTATTTAGTGTTTACAAACCCAGAGGAAGAAGCACATGCAGGGTAAATCAAAAGTTTTAGGCGCAATCAGTGCATTGGTTGTGGTTATTGTAGCAGTGCTATACATGGCCGGTAGCTTTAGTGATAAACAGCCTGCAGGGTTAAAAGAGATTTCAGTTACTCAATATCAAGGTGAGGTGGTCACTGTTGAGCTGCAAACTATTTCGCGAACAGAGTATGTACCAGGGAGTGTAATTGCGAAACAAAACACCCAAATTTCGTCAAATGTAATGGCACAAGTAAAGCAATTTAAAGTGCGCGCCGGTGATAAGGTTAGCAAAGGTGACTTATTAATCACCCTAAAGCAAGATGACTTTAAAGCGATGCTGGCACAAAGTGAGGCAAATATTAATGCGGTGCAAGCCTCATTAAACCAAGCTAAAAAGCAACTTACTAGAGTAACTGAGTTACAGGCAAAAGGGTTAGTACCCGTGAGTGAGCTTGATGATGCTAAAGCAAAATTTGATAACTTAACTGCCAATTTAGCTGGAGCAAAGCAGCAGCAAACCCAGGCGCAGGTATCACTTAACTACACGCAAATTAAAGCCCCTATATCTGGTGTCGTTGTTGAACGTTTAGCTGAACCTGGCGATACAGCCACACCTGGTATACCGTTGTTAACGCTTTATAATCCAAAGCAACTTCAACTTGCTTTTAATGTACGAGAGCAACAAGCAGTAAAGCTTAAGTTAGGCGATCGTTTAAACGTGAGTTTACCTTCGCTCAACCTAACAACGGTTGCAAATATCAGTGAAATTGTACCAGTCGTTGATAACGCTGCACGTAGCTTACTGATCCGGCTAGAAATTGAGCCACAGTCAGGAATGATCCCTGGGTTATATGCACAATTGCATTTACCGTTTGAAAACACCCAAGGTGTGCTTGTTAACCCTAATTGGATACATGACTTTGGACAGCTCAGTATGATGTATGTCATTAACGCTGACAAAATTGAGCGTCGTTTTGTGCGCTTAGGTGAGCAGATTGATAATCAGCAACATATTATTACGGGCCTTAAAGCTGGCGATAAAATAGCAGTGGATTATCAACCAATAACTGAATAACCAGAGTTCAGGTTAAATAAAAGTGGCTATTTCATCCAGCGACTTTTTATCAAGTGCATGCAGTGGTACCGTTGCATGCTCATCGGGGTAGCCTGTAATTAATAGCATATAAGGGCGCTCGTTATCTTTGTCGCGACCACAAATATCGGTTAAAAAGCTCATTGGTTTTGGCGTGTGGGTCAAGGTTGCAAGGCCTGCTCGGTGTAGTGCTTGAATTAAAAAACCAGTGGCCAGCCCTACTGATTCATGCACATAGTAATTGGTGTTTTTATCGTCCGTATTTACACCTCCCTTTTTTTGACTAAACACTGCAATCAACCATGGTGCTTGCTCTAAATAGGGTTTATTAGCATCGGTGCCTAATGGTTTTAATGCATCAAGCCATTCTTCGCCTGCGCGACCTTCATAAAATGAGCGTTCTAATTTCTCGGCTGCTTCACGAATTTGCTTTTTAACATCTGCGCTATTAATGGCCACAAAATGCCAAGGCTGGTGGTTTGCGCCACTAGGTGCTGTACCTGCCGCTTTTATACAGGTTTCGATTATTTCTTTTGGCACCTGGCGGTTACTAAAGCTGCGAATACTATGGCGGCGTTGGCTAGTTTGTAAAAACTCATTCGCTCGCTCGAGCATTTCCTCTGGCGGGTATTCTATAAAATCGGTTAATGGTTGGCTTTTGTGATCTTGCATGGCTGTTCGCTTCTTATTTTTAGAGTGTTTGGTTTTTATACCGATAGGCTCATTTCTAAGCAAGTGTTATTAAGCTTATTCAATCATAAAAATAAACTGGCAGTAAAAAAATTTTAGCAAAAACAAATTTGAGTAGCAGTAAGATCTCAATGAAACGAGAAAGGGCCTTGCGGCCCTTAGTGTTGCAGCAAGTAACACATTTTTTATAGGTTAAAGTCTACAGCGTAGGCTACATAGGCTTTTACATCAGAGCCGTCCATGTCGTTATCTGATAGACCAAAAGTAAAACCGTCTTTAGACACCGATACACCATAATCAATGATATTGTCATCACCGATGAAATCGCCTGAGTAATGACCTATGTGTAGCGCCATTTCTGTGCCATTGCTACCAACAGCGAAGCTGTAATCGGCATTTAAATACAATGAATCACCAAAATCAGTACCGTCACCATTGGCAGCAGAAGTTGCAAGTACGGCTGCACCAAATGTAAAACCTTGCACACTAATGCTACCGTAAACTTCAGAAAAATCTGCATCGGCACCTGATGCCGCATCTGGGTACGCGTAATAAATATAACCTACGTCATAACTCACGCTTTCATTGATTGCGCCGCCAAAACCTGCGTATATGTCTAGCTCGTAGGTCATTTCATCGGCCCAAGACGCATTTGACGCCCAAGTGCCCGCATAAAAGCCAGATTCATTAGCGTAATCAATACCGCCAGATACAGCTGCATCGCCCCCAGTTTGCTCTTGTCCGCGCCATAAGTAGTTAGAAGTGGCTGCTGCATTTGCTGTTACTTCAGCAAATGCAGTAGTTGATGTCATTCCTGTTAATGCCAATGCACTGATCAATATTGTTTTTTGTAGTTTTAGCATGTCTTATTTCCCATTGTATGATTTTGCACGCCAAGGCTTTTTATTATGAATGACTACAACCTTTTGTTTGGCGGCATTTTATTATGTTACTAATGGGGTATTTGCACTGTGTGTGCCAAATTAAACTTATTTGTTTATAAATTATTTTTATTATTTAAAACAATGTATTGAAAATAACATGAGGTAGGTATACAAAAGTGATTATTTTAAAGGTTCACTTTGCTGGTGCAAAAAGTAGCCTAGCTGCACCATCAAAGCGCTGCTAGGCCATTTGGGTTTGCTTGTTGATTAATTAACCAAATATGGTGCGCATTAGGGTAATTGTTTCGTTTACGCCACGACCTTTCTGTACTTCGCTAATAATGGAGTCACGTTTAGCACGAATATGTTCTGGGATATCATCAGCAGCAAGAGCGCGGTCCACTAAAATCTCAGCAGATTCTTTACCTCGGCGTGGCGCTTTACTGCTGCTAGAAGTGCTACGTGTAGGTTTATTAAGTAGCTTAATGTAGTTAGAGTTATCAGCAGTGTTAGTATCTGCATAGTAAAAAAAGCAAGGTATAAGCGCTTTAATATCTACTAATTGGGTTTCTAGTTCATTACCAGCGTTGGCCATTTTAAACCATGACATAGCGTGAATACTTTGTACTACATCTTGCCAATAACGCTCAAAGTCGCGGTTATTTAATTTGGTGATACCTAAAGCTGAGCAAAGTGCATCTAAGCGGCTATTGCTTATTGGTGTAAATACATCAGGGCGGCGCATTGCTAATAAGCGGGTGGCAGGTGCCAGTGTTGGTTTTTCATCACTACCATTAAATGCACTCAAGTAAGCAACTACAAATTGCTGATAATCAGTTTGGGCTACATCACCCTCAAGTGGAATGTTGCTAAGCGCATCGTCGAAGGCACCTGGCAGGTCAGCCAGCATCTGGTGAAAACCTTTGGCGCTTTTGGTAGAGGCAAACCATTCTACATCAAAGTTATAAGTACTCGGATCGAGTGATGCCATATGCTTACCGCTAAAAGCGAGTAAGTCTTCAGGGATCATATTTTTTAACGATTTTTCACGTAGGCCTGCAATATAAGTAGTTAAACGTAACTGCTCATCAAGTGCCACCAGTTCTTTATGTTGCTCTACAAACATACTCACTACTGGCCAAGGCGCTACCCGTAATGTTTTTAATTGTAAAAAGCTAATGGCTGAAATAAGTTGGTCATGCAGCTTTTTTAATAATGGTAATTGTGGGGTTTCGAGTAAGTCATAATTAATGCGGTCGCGGCTTGCGCTTAATAGCTCGTAACACCAACCTAAAAAGTCTTCTGGATGGTTTTCCACTTTCACAGCCATCAGGTTTAGGCTTAGCTCTGAAGATTGCTTCAGAATGTTTTGGTAAATTTGACTTTCTTGCTCGCCTAATGCCATTTTTGACGGTGAAATTAGCAGTTTCTTCATGCCTTGTAGACTCTCCGGTTAGATATACTTTTTAGTCGCTTTATTTTAGCTTATTTAGGCTAAATACAACAGGGGCGCGCATCATACCGAACAATTAAAGGAATGTAATCAGAAGCGTGAATCTTTAAGTTTATTAAAGTGAGTCTTCAAAACCTAATTTAGAAAGAGGATAGCTATGGTTAATACATTTTTATTTGTTTAACAATGCTTTTCGCGCTAACTCTCGCTATGATAAGAGCATTATTTGCACGTTTGAAAGGATGATCATGAAGACCTTATTTAAAATTATTGGTGTCATATTATTGCTATGCATAGCGTTAATTGTTGCTGCACCTTTTTTAATTCCTACTGATACCATTTTTAATAAAGTGTCTGAGCAGGTTGAAAAAACAACCGGGCGCACATTAACCATAAAGGGAGATAAAACCCTCAGTGTATTTCCTGCATTAAAGCTGGAGCTTAATGATGTGCATTTTGCCAATATGCCTAGCGGCTCGCGCGCTGATATGGCAAGTATGCAGCAACTTGCTGTTCATATTCCGTGGCTTTCATTACTCGGTGGCGAACTAAAGCTAGAAAAGTTTGTCATTAATGAGCCTGATATTTTGCTAGAAACCGATAAAAGCGGCAAAGCAAACTGGCAGTTATTTGATGCAGTGGCCAAGCAACCAGAGCAACAAACTCAATCGGGTGAGGCAGTCAAACTACCTGAAAACTTTGATATTCAATTAGGTGAAGTCGCTATTTATGGCGGGTCGTTTACATATTTAGATGGTCAAACGGGTGCTAAACAACAAATTAGCGATTTAGAACTGGCTATATTACTGCCTTCACTGCGCAAACAGCTCGAAGTAACCGGTGCTATTACTTATATGCAAGAGCGATTTGAGCTTGATGTAAAACTTGATACTCCAGCAAAAGCGATTGAAGGCGCCACATTTAATGTAAAGCAAAAACTTAACTCACGTTTAGTAGATTTAACGTTTGATGGCAGCATAGCCAAACAAGGCCAAGATATTAATGGATTATTAGCACTTAACGGTGATTCAGTTAAAAATATTGCTAACTGGCAAGGGGTTGACTTAAACGCTAAAGACAATGCGTTTAATGCCTTTAGTATCAATGCCCAAATGCACCTGCTCGGTGAAGAGTTTAACCTAACTGAATTAGTTGCAACGCTCGATGCACTCGAGATTAAAGGTAAAAGTAAGGTGAATCTAGGCAGTCGTTTAGCGGTTAATGCTGATATTGACTTAGGCATGCTTGATTTAAATCCTTACTTACCAGAAACCGTAGCTAAAAAAGAAGCCCCTGCAAAAGGCGAGTCAAAGCCTGCAGAACCGATTGTATGGGATGATACTAAAATTGATTTAAGTGGCTTAAGTGCATTAGATGCAAATATGATTGTTCGTTCAAGTGGTTTAAAAGCTAACGACATTAAACTCGGCGCTAACCAGTTCACTGTAGCACTTAAAAATAGCATTGCTAAATTAAGCTTAGATAGCTTTGCCGCTTATGAAGGAACAGGTACAGGGGGGGTTACTATCAATGCTCAAAATACCCCGTATAAAATAGCAACCAACTTCGACTTAGATAAAATAGAGGCACAGCCCTTACTTACTGATGCTGCAGGGTTTGATAAGCTAATGGGCAAGGGCTCTTTAAACTGGAATCTAACCACAGCAGGGCAAAGCCAAAAAACGTTTATTAACGCGCTTAATGGTAAACTAGGGTTCAAGTTCGCTGATGGTGCAGTTAAGGGAGCAAACGTAGCAGAAATGGTGCGTAAGGGTAAAGAGCTAGTTAAAGGCAACTTTAATGCCGTGTCTGAGGGATTAGATACAGGATTTGAGGAATCTGAGAAAACAGATTTCTCTGCACTTTCTGGTAGTTTTAACTTTACCAATGGCGTAGGCAAAAATACTGATTTATCGTTGATCAGCCCTTTAATACGTATTTCAGGTGAAGGAGATGTTGATTTACCGCAAACTCTGGTTAATTACCGCCTAGTAACAGGTTTAGTTGATTCTATTGAAGGTCAAGGTACTACCGATGATAGCACTGGCTTTAAAATTCCCCTGAGGATAAAAGGCCCATTTCATGATGTTGGCATAAAATTAGATATAGGCAGTGCGGTTAAAGATGAAGCAAAAGAAAAAGCTAAAGACAAAATTAAAGACAAATTAAAAGGTTTGTTTGGCTAATTTTAATTACTGATATAAAACAAGGCATCGCTGAGATGCCTTGTTTGTTTTATAACCACCTGTAATTTAGATAAATAGCATAAAAAACCAGTTTCTAATTTAGCGTCCGCATTAAATTAATTAAAAAATAACCTACCACTCCCCTCTCAATGCTGATACAATTGCCCGCCCTTAAGAGACATCTAGTATGTTTTTTGAGTGGAATTCAATCGAAATGTCTTGATTTTAAACAAATTTAAGACAAGTTGTAATTACTACACCGGAGGTCATTAACATGATCCAAATGCAAACTCAGCTGGAAGTTGCTGATAACAGCGGCGCTCGCAAAGTGCAGTGTATAAAAGTCCTTGGTGGTTCACACCGTCGCTATGCAGCGATTGGCGATATCATTAAAGTTTCTGTAAAAGAAGCGATTCCTCGCGGTAAAGTGAAGAAAGGTGATGTTAAAAACGCGGTAGTTGTGCGTACCAAAAAAGGCGTTCGTCGTCCAGACGGTTCATTGATCCGTTTCGACAGCAATGCGGCTGTTATCTTAAATGATAACTTGCAGCCTATTGGTACTCGTATTTTCGGCCCTGTGACTCGCGAACTTCGTAATGAAAAGTTCATGAAAATCGTTTCACTAGCCCCAGAAGTACTGTAAGGAGTCTATCATGGCAGCAAAAATCCGTCGTGATGACGAAGTAATCGTACTAGCAGGTAAAGACAAAGGTAAGCGCGGAAAAGTGCTTTCAGTTGTAACCGAGTCTGGTCGAGTATTTGTCGAAGGCATTAACTTAATCAAGAAACACCAAAAGCCGGTTCCACAGTTGAACCAAGCTGGCGGTATTGTTGAGAAAGAAGCGTCTATCGACGTATCAAACGTTGCGATCTACAACTCGGAAACGAGCAAAGCAGATCGTGTAGGTTTCAAGATTGAAGATGGTAAGAAATTACGTATCTTTAAATCTACTGGTAAAACTATCTAATAGTTGGAGTAGAATGATGGCGAAACTGCATGAAGTATATAAAGACAAAGTAGTTGCTGAACTTCAAGAGAAGTTTGGTTTCAGCTCTGTCATGCAAGTCCCTCAGATCGAGAAGATCACATTAAATATGGGTGTGGGCGAAGCCTTAGCTGACAAGAAGATTTTAGATAACGCTGTTGCGGATCTAGAAGCTATCTCTGGTCAGAAACCTTTAATCACTAAAGCACGCAAATCTGTTGCTGGCTTCAAAGTGCGTGAAGGTTACCCGATTGGTTGTAAAGTAACCCTACGCGGCGAGCGTATGTGGGACTTTTTTGAGCGTTTGGTTTCAATCGCTATCCCACGTATCCGTGACTTCCGTGGTGTAAGTGCTAAGTCTTTTGATGGACGTGGTAACTACAGCATGGGCGTACGTGAACAAATCATCTTCCCAGAAATTGATTATGATAAAGTAGACCGTGTACGCGGTATGGATATCACAATCACTACATCTGCGAAATCAGATGAGGAAGGCCGTGCGTTGTTAGAAGCGTTTAACTTCCCATTCAAGAAATAAGGGTAGGGTTATGGCAAAGAATTCTATGAAAGCGCGCGAAGCAAAGCGCACTAAACTAGTTGCTCAGTACGCTGAAAAGCGTGCAGCACTAAAAGCTATCATCAGTGATGTTAATACATCTGAAGATGATCGTTGGGACGCGGTACTTAAGCTACAAGCTTTACCTCGTGATTCTAGCCCTGCACGTCAACGTAATCGTTGTAACATTACGGGCCGCCCACATGGTTTCCTTCGCAAATTCGGCATGAGCCGTATTAAAGTTCGCGAAGCAGCTATGCGCGGTGAAATTCCTGGCCTTAAAAAGGCTAGCTGGTAATAGAATCATGGGAGTAAGACTATGAGCTTGCAAGATCCTATCGCGGATTTATTTACACGAATCCGTAACGGTCAGTCAGCGAAGAAAGTATCTGTAACGATGCCTAATTCGAAACTGAAAGTAGCAGTAGCTAATGTATTAAAAAATGAAGGTTACATCGCAGACTTCGCAGTAAGTGGTGATGTTAAACCTGAGCTTTCTATCGAGTTAAAGTACTTCGAAGGCAAAGCTGTTATTGAAAATATCCAGCGTGTAAGTCGCCCTGGTCTACGTATCTATAAGAGACGTGACGAATTACCGAAGGTAATGGGTGGTTTAGGTATCGCTATCGTATCAACTTCTAAAGGCCTAATGACAGACCGCGCAGCACGTAGTGCAGGCGTTGGTGGTGAAATCATTGGTTTTGTAGCTTAATCGGAGGGGAACTATGTCTCGCATAGCAAAGGCACCAATAAACGTTCCTGCCGGTGTAGAAGTTACATTAAAAGGCCAGGAAATCACAGTTAAAGGCAAAAACGGTGAACTTACTCGTACTATCAACAATGCTGTTGAAGTACAAGTTAACGACAACGTTATTACAACTTTACCTCGTGAAGGCGTAGCCAATGCATGGGCACAAGCAGGTACTGCTCGCGCTCTAATCAACAACATGGTTGTTGGTACGCATGAAGGTTACGAGAAGAAACTTCAGTTAGTAGGTGTTGGTTACCGTGCTGCAGCTAAGGGCAAAGTTTTAGACTTAACTCTTGGTTTCTCGCACCCAGTTAATTTCGCAGTTCCTGAAGGAATTACGATTGAAACTCCAAGCCAAACAGAAGTTCTAGTTAAGGGCGTAGACAAGCAGTTAGTTGGTCAAACAGCTGCTAACATTCGTGCATACCGTAAACCTGAGCCTTATAAAGGTAAAGGTGTTCGTTATTCAGATGAGAATGTACGCCGTAAAGAGGCTAAGAAGAAGTAAGGTAAGACGATGGATAAAAAAACAGCTCGTCTACGTCGTGCTAAACGCACTCGTAGAAATTATATTGAACAAGGCACAACGCGTCTTGTTATCCACCGCACGCCACGTCACATTTACGCTCAAGTTGTAAACGCTGAGGGTAATGTACTGGCTGCTGCTTCTACTGTTGAGAAAGCTATTAGCGAAACAGTTAAAGGCACAGGCAACGTTGCAGCTGCACAAGCAGTTGGTAAAGCGGTTGCTGAACGTGCGGCTGACAAAGGCATCGAAAAGATTGCTTTTGATCGCAGTGGCTTTAAATATCACGGCCGTGTGAAGGCGCTAGCTGATGCTGCGCGTGAAGCCGGTTTGCAATTCTAGGAGTAGACAATGGCTAACGTAGAAGCAAAGCAACAACAGCCTGATTTAGCTGAAAAGCTAATCGCGGTGAACCGTGTGTCTAAAGTAGTTAAAGGTGGTCGTATCTTTAGCTTTACTGCACTAACTGTAGTTGGTGATGGCGCAGGTAAAGTAGGTTTCGGTTATGGTAAAGCACGTGAAGTTCCAGCTGCTATTCAAAAAGCAATGGAAAAAGCACGTCGTAACATGATCAACGTAGACCTAAATGGCAACACATTACAGCATCCTGTTAAAGGACGTCATGCTGGCTCACAAGTGTTTATGAAACCAGCATCTGAAGGTACTGGTATCATTGCAGGTGGTGCTATGCGTGCAGTACTTGAAGTGACTGGTGTGCAGAACGTACTTTCTAAATGTTACGGTTCTACTAACCCGATCAACGTTGTACGTGCAACGATCTCAGCTCTTGAGAACATGAATTCTCCTCAGTCGATCGCTGCAAAACGTGGTCTTCGAGTAGATGAGATTTTGGGGTAAACCATGGCTAATAAAACTGTAAAAGTAACACAAGTAAAAAGCTCTATCGGTCGTTTACCGAAGCATAAAGCTACATTACGCGGTCTTGGTTTACGTCGTATCAATCACACTGTTGAGTTAGAAGACACAGCATGTGTGCGTGGTATGATCAACCAGGTTTATTACATGGTTAAGGTAGAGGGGTAATTCGATGCATTTGAATACACTTTCACCTGCTGCAGGTTCAAAAACTGCTCCAAAACGTGTTGGTCGTGGTATCGGTTCTGGTCTTGGTAAGACTGGTGGCCGTGGTCACAAAGGTCAAAAATCACGTTCTGGCGGTAAAGTACGCGTTGGTTTTGAGGGCGGTCAAATGCCTATGCAACGTCGTCTACCTAAGTTCGGTTTCACTTCTCGCAAATCTTTAGTATCTGCAGAAATTAACCTATACGAAATCGCTAAAGTTGAAGGCGATGTGGTAGACCTAAGCGCGTTACAAGCAGCTGGTCTAGTTAAAAAGAACGTTCAGTTCGTTAAAGTTGTTAAATCTGGCGAAGTTTCACGCGCTGTTACCGTTAAAGGCCTTAAGGCTTCTAAAGGTGCACGCGAAGCTATCGAAGCTGCCGGAGGCAAGGTAGAAGACTAAGGAAGTACTAATGGCTAAACCAGGTCAAGATACACAAAGTGCACAAGGTGGACTTTCGGAATTGAAGCGCCGATTACTCTTCGTATTGGGTGCTATCATAATTTACCGTCTAGGTTCATTTGTGCCGATCCCTGGGATTGACGCCGCTGTACTTGCCGATTTCTTCGAGCAACAAAAGGGCACCATTGTTGAGATGTTCAACATGTTTAGCGGTGGTGCGCTTGAGCGAGCTTCAGTGTTAGCACTGGGTATCATGCCGTATATCTCGGCTTCGATTATTACGCAACTATTAACGCATATGTATCCGCCGTTTATAGAGCTTAAGAAAGAAGGTGAGCAAGGGCGTAAAAAGATAAGCCAGTACACACGCTACGGCACGCTTGTGCTTGCTACTATCCAATCAATCGGTATTGCCACAAGCTTACCGGGCATGATGAACGGGTTAGTTGTTAACCCAGGTATGGGATTCTATTTCACCGCAGTGGTGAGCTTAGTAACCGGTACTATGTTCCTTATGTGGTTGGGCGAACAGATAACAGAACGTGGTATCGGTAACGGTATCTCAGTTCTAATATTTGTTGGTATTGTAGCTAACCTGCCGTCTGCTATTGGTTCGACAGCCGAAATGGCGCGCCAAGGTGATTTGAATGTTTTTGTACTGTTGATGGTTGCGGTTATAGTATTCGCTGTTACTTATCTTGTTGTATTCTTTGAACGTGGTCAACGACGTATCGTTGTTAACTACGCCAAGCGTCAACAAGGTCGTCAAGTATTTGCTGCTCAAAGCACGCATTTACCTCTGAAAGTAAATATGGCGGGTGTTATTCCACCAATCTTCGCTAGCAGTATAATTCTGTTCCCTGGTACAATTGCAAGCTGGTTCGGCCAGGGTGAAGGTCCGGTTGCTGATGTGCTACAAGCAATTGCTACAACGTTGACTCCAGGTCAGCCTTTGTATGCAATGGTTTTAGCTGCGGCTATCATCTTCTTCTGCTTTTTCTACACAGCGTTGGTTTTTAACCCGCGTGAAACAGCAGACAACCTGAAAAAATCTGGCGCATTTATCCCAGGTATTCGTCCAGGTGAGCAGACATCTAAATACATTGATAAAGTGATGACACGCCTGACATTGGCAGGTGCTTTGTATATAACCTTTATCTGTCTGGTGCCCGAATTCATGACTATGGCATGGCAAACGCCATTCTATTTCGGCGGTACATCAATTTTGATTATCGTTGTTGTAATCATGGACTTTATGGCACAAGTACAGACGCATCTGATGTCACATCAGTATGATTCTGTGCTGAAAAAAGCGAACCTTAAAGGCTACGGTCGATAAGGTCAGTTTACGGAGTTGAGCAATGAAAGTACGTGCTTCCGTTAAGAAAATATGCCGTAACTGTAAAGTTATTAAACGTGCTGGTGTAGTACGCGTAATTTGCAGTGAGCCTAAGCATAAGCAAAGGCAAGGCTAAGTAAACAGTCGTGCAGGCTGAGGTTTCTCGGCCTGTGTTTTTAGTTGTGATTTGGTCTTCGTTTGAGTATCCTTACGGGCTTTTCAAACAGATGATTACCAAATTCAAATATAGGAGATGTGTTAGTGGCCCGTATCGCTGGCATTAACGTCCCTGATCATAAACATGCAGTTATTGGTTTAACAGCTATTTATGGCATAGGTAAGACTCGCTCTAAGGCTATCTTAGAAGCGACTGGTATCGCCGAGACCACAAAAATCGGTGAACTTTCAGACGAAACACTTGACGTATTGCGTGAAGCAGTTGGCAAGTACACTGTAGAAGGTGACCTTCGTCGTGAAGTTACTTTGAATATCAAGCGCCTTATGGACCTTGGTTGTTTCCGTGGCCTACGTCACCGTCGCTCTTTACCACTTCGTGGTCAAAGAACAAAGACTAACGCGCGTACCCGTAAGGGTCCTCGTAAGCCTATTAAGCGATAAGGGGATAGTAAAATGGCTAAGACACCAATTCGTCGTAAAAAGGTTAAAAAGCAAGTTGCTGATGGTATGGCTCATGTTCATGCGTCTTTCAACAACACTATTGTAACGATTACCGACCGTCAAGGTAATGCACTATCATGGGCTACTGCCGGTGGTTCAGGTTTCCGTGGTTCACGTAAATCTACTCCATTCGCTGCTCAGGTTGCTGCAGAGCGTGCAGGTACTGCTGCTCAAGAATACGGTTTAAAAAATCTAGAAGTTTTCATCAAAGGTCCAGGTCCAGGTCGTGAATCTGCTGTACGTGCTTTGAATGCTGCTGGTTACCGTATCACCAACATTACTGACGTGACGCCAATACCACATAATGGTTGTCGTCCACCGAAGAAACGTCGCGTTTAACAATAGGTTAGGAGAAATAACATGGCAAGATATTTGGGCCCTAAGCTCAAGCTGAGTCGTCGTGAAGGTACTGACCTGTTCCTTAAGAGCGGCGTAAGAGCTATCGACTCTAAGTGTAAACTTGAGACTGCACCTGGTCAGCACGGCGCTCGTAAAGGACGCTTATCTGATTACGGTTTACAATTACGTGAAAAGCAAAAAGTACGTCGTATTTACGGTGTATTAGAAAAGCAATTCCGTAACTACTACAAAGAAGCTGCTCGCCTTAAAGGCAACACAGGTGAAAACTTGTTACAGCTTTTAGAGCAACGTTTAGACAATGTTGTATATCGCATGGGTTTTGCTAGCACACGCGCTGAAGCACGTCAGTTAGTAAGCCACAAAGCGATTCTAGTTAATGGTCGTGTTGTGAATATTCCTTCATACGTAATTACTCCAGAAGATACTGTTGTAATTCGTGAGAAGTCTAAAACACAAGCACGTATCATCGCTGCTCTAGAGTTGGCTGAGCAACGTGAAAAGCCGACTTGGGTTGAAGTTGACGGTAAGAAATTGGAAGGTAGCTTCAAGCGCCTACCTGAGCGTTCAGATCTGTCTGCGGACATTAATGAACAACTAATCGTCGAACTTTACTCTAAGTAAAGTTAAGAGTTAAGAGAGGATAAAATGCAGGGTTCTGTTACAGAATTTCTAAAACCAAGGTTAGTCGATATCGACGCTATCAACCCAACGCGTTCTAAAGTAGTTTTAGAACCACTCGAGCGTGGCTTTGGTCACACTTTGGGTAATGCCTTACGCCGTATACTGTTATCATCTATGCCTGGATGTGCAGTAACTGAAGTTGAAATCGACGGTGTATTGCATGAGTACAGCGCGAAAGAAGGCGTACAAGAAGACATCATTGAAATACTACTAAACCTTAAAGGTCTAGCGGTAACGTTAGAAGGCAAAGATGAAGTTTTTCTGACCCTGACTAAATCTGGTGTAGGCCCTGTGACTGCGGCAGATATTCAGCACGATGGCGATGTAACAATTGCTAACCCAGATCATGTTATTTGTAATTTAACAACAAATAACAGCGAGATCAGCATGCGTATTCGTGTTGAGCGTGGTCGTGGTTATGTGCCGGCATCTAGTCGTTTATCCTCTGATGACGATGAGCGTCCAATTGGTCGATTGCTGCTTGATGCATCATTCAGCCCAGTTGAACGTATTGCGTACTCGGTTGAATCAGCCCGTGTTGAGCAACGTACAGATTTAGACAAGTTAATCATTGATATGGAAACAAACGGCACCTTAGATCCTGAAGAAGCGATCCGCCGTGCGTCTACTATCTTAGCTGAGCAATTAGATGCATTCGTAGATTTACGTGATGTAACTGAGCCAGAAGAGAAAGAAGAGAAGCCAGAATTCGATCCTATTCTACTTCGTCCAGTTGATGATCTTGAATTAACAGTACGTTCAGCAAACTGTTTGAAAGCCGAGCAAATTCAATATATCGGTGATTTAGTTCAGCGCACTGAAGTTGAGCTTCTTAAAACGCCTAATCTAGGTAAGAAGTCTCTAACTGAAATAAAAGACGTGCTAGCTTCACGTGGTCTTTCTCTAGGCATGCGCCTAGAAAATTGGCCGCCTGCAAGCCTAGCTGAATAATCTAAATCACTATATTAGTTTAGTTAGAAGGATAGGGTCATGCGCCATCGTAAGAGTGGTCGTCAATTAAACCGTAACAGTAGCCATCGTAAAGCGATGTTCAGCAATATGGCAGGTTCTTTGGTGAAACATGAAATCATCAAAACTACTTTGCCTAAAGCGAAAGAGTTACGCCGTGTAATTGAACCTTTAATCACACTGGCTAAGACTGACAGTGTAGCAAATCGCCGTTTAGCGTTTGCTCGCACGCGTGATAATGAAGTAGTTGGTAAGTTATTCAGTGAAATCGGTCCTCGTAATGCGGATCGTCCAGGTGGTTACACTCGTATTCTTAAGTGTGGCTTCCGTGCTGGTGATAATGCACCAATGGCTTATATTGAACTAGTTGGTCGCCCAGCGGCGAGCGAAGAAGTTCAAGAAGACGCGCAGTCTGCAGAGTAAGTCTTAAAGAGACACCAAAAAGCCGAGCTTATGCTCGGCTTTTTAATATCTAAAATTCACACAAAATGAATAAAGCTTTTAGCTCTATTATTAATAGCAAATTTATTCTCATTCCTTTCATCTAATAAAATAGCCTAACTAGAATCGACGAATCATAATGCGAGCGTTTAGGACTGCTATCTTTCTATTTATAAGTAAAGCTATTTAGATTAATAAATATATGACCATGTAACGACTTTTACAGTTTATAGTTATTAATATAAAAAAGTTCGAAATAGTTGATACCCTCCAATAGCTCATTAACTTTATATAGTAGAGTCCTTGCCTGATGTACTTATTCGCCACTAATCTAAATGGCCATATAAAGCTAAACAATTTGTTTTCTTAGTAATCGCTACAATAACTATGAAAAGATTTTTCCAAAAAATAAGTTTTTACAGCTTTAAAGGCGAAATATGATTAGCTTTAGTTGTCTTTTTAAGCGTTTAGTCTAAATATCCAGCGAACAGTCATTTATTTCAAGTTTTCTGCAAAAAAGGGTTGATCTGTTTTCGGATCTCCCTATAATGCGACCCCACTGAGACGGGGAACGCCAACGCATAGCGAGGCACGAGCTACTCAGTGAGTCGAGTAAAACTTAGTTTTGAAAACTTTCAAGTTTAACAAAATTAAGTGTTGACAAAAAAATAGGAAAGCGTAATATGCGCAGCCCTAGCGAGATAAAGTTTAACG